>NZ_JBNUPJ010000065.1:0-509 GCF_050409485.1 Facklamia sp. P12945 | reverse complement strand
CAGACCATTCATACAAAAGTGAAACGCGGGACAGTTACTCAGAAACGCAAACAATCTGTAAACGGAAAGACTTATCTCTACTTCAGGGATGTCTATAGTGCTGCTGCGGGACAAGCGGCGTATGACCCCTTGCATGAGGGAACGGGACGACAACCTAAGTGGGTCAATAGTAAGGACTTTATCGATTGGGCGGATGAAAGGCTACTCAGTGAGAGGTGGAGCCCTGATGCGGTTGTTGGTTACGCTGAACGTCATAAATTGTTCTGTGAAGACTTGATCCCTTGCACAAAAACGCTTTATAACTGGATCAATGCGGGTCTCATGCGAACGAAGAACATTGATTTACCTGAAAAGGTATCACGCAAACCGCACAAGG
Source organism: Facklamia sp. P12945 (assembly GCF_050409485.1). Lineage (NCBI taxonomy): Bacteria > Bacillati > Bacillota > Bacilli > Lactobacillales > Aerococcaceae > Facklamia > Facklamia sp. P12945. The sequence continues at coordinate 133 of NZ_JBNUPJ010000065.1, read as the reverse complement.
CTTTTGAACCTGGACCCAGACGCCGCAAAATCCTGGGCAAATCGGTTGAAGAACGCCCCCAGAAAGTGGAAGACCGTGAGGAATGGGGACACTGGGAAATCGATACTGTGGTAGGTCCGCATGGTGAAGAGGA
>NZ_JBNUPJ010000064.1:0-517 GCF_050409485.1 Facklamia sp. P12945 | reverse complement strand
AGATATGTGACTTCTTCAGTCCCACTTAGTGAATAATATATAGGTATACCTTAGTGAATAATATATATGTATACTTATGGCTGGTTCATGTTGAGATTTGACAGAAAACAGCAAAATTCTGTAAAGCCATTTTATCCTTCAATAAAGAAAATAAGATGCATACACTTAGAACTAGCTTCAAACAATATCTCTCTGGAGCAGCTGACTGATCACACTGGTAGTTGGCCTACAAGTTAAGTCTTGGCAAAGATTTAACAGGTGAGTTATGACCAACCTAGATAGCATATTAAAAAGCAGACACATTACTTGACCAACAAAGGTCCATCTTGTCAAAGCTATGGTTTTTCTAATAGTCATGAATGGACATGAGAGTTGGACTATAAAGAAAGCTGAGCACTGAAGAATTGATGCTTTTGAACTGTGGTATTGGAGAAGACTCTTGAGAGTCCCTTGGACAGCAAGGAGATCCAACCAGTCCATCCTAAAGGAGGTCAGTCCTGGTTGTTCATCGGAAGGA
>NZ_JBNUPJ010000063.1:0-536 GCF_050409485.1 Facklamia sp. P12945 | reverse complement strand
AGACACATGAACTGTGGTACACCCATGTTGTTGTTGTTCAGTCGCTCAGTCATGTCTGACTCTTTGCGATCCCGTGGACTGCAGCACCGAGGCTTCCCTGTCCTTCACCATCTCCCGGAGCTTGCTCAAACTCATGTCCATTGATTCGGTGATGCCATCCAACCATCTAATCCTCTGTTGTCCCCTTCTCCTTCTGACTTCAATCTCTACCAGCATCAGGGTCTTTTCCAATGAGTCAGCTCTTCGCATGCTGGGAGGGACTGGGGGCAGGAGCAGAAGGGGACGACAGAAGATGAGATGGCTGGATGGCATCACCGACTCAATGTACATGAGTTTGTGCAAGCTATGGGAGATAGGGAAGGATGGGGAAGCATGGTGTGCTACAGTCCATGGGATCACAAAGAGTTGGGCATGTCTGAGTGACTGAATGATACAAACCGTCTCCACCTTTGGCTGCAGAGAATATAATCAATCTGATTTTGGTGTTGACCATCTGGTGATGTCCATGTGTAGAGTCTTCTCTTGTGTTGTTGGAA
>NZ_JBNUPJ010000062.1:0-544 GCF_050409485.1 Facklamia sp. P12945 | reverse complement strand
GACGATCACTTCTTCATTCGTATACTTTCGGCCATTGGCGCAAGCTTTAACATGGGTGCCGTCAATGAAAATAGCTTTAGAATCAATCATGTCCGCTTCAAAACACTGTGTGAGAATCTGGCTAAAGATCTGTTGGGCGATACTTGTCCCTTCGAAACGACGCTTATAATTTTTTCCAAAAGTTGAAAAATGTGGCACTGGGTCAGTGAGAGATAACCCTAAAAACCAACGATATGCGACATTCACCTGAATTTCTTGAATGGTTTGGCGCATACTTGGAATACCAAAGAGATATTGAATGATAGGGATTTTAATCAGTGTCACTGGGTCAATGCTCGGACGTCCATTATCTAAGCAATAAACATCTTCTACCAGTCCATAAATAAAAGAAAAATCAATATGTCGATCAATTTTTCTCAGAAGATGTTCTTCTGGAACAAGGTCTTCGAGCGCATGAAAAGCCATCTGATGACGTGCTTCGAACGTTTTACTTTCTGCATTAGTGGACATCATAGAAATCACCCGTTTTCTTTTTATTATATAT
>NZ_JBNUPJ010000061.1:0-580 GCF_050409485.1 Facklamia sp. P12945 | reverse complement strand
GGAATGTCAGGTCCATGAATCAAGGCAAATTGGAAGTGGTCCAACAAGAGATGGCAAGAGTGAACGTTGACATTCTAGGGATCAGCAAACTAAAATGGACTGGAATGGGTGAATTTAACTCAGATGACCATTATATCTACTACTGTGGGCAGGAATCCCTTAGAAGAAATGGAGTAGCCATCATGGTCAACAAAAGAGTCCGAAATGCAGTACTTGGATGCAATCTCAAAAACAGCAGAATGATCTCTGTTTGTCTTCCATCCCCCCTCCCCATGGCAAGCCATACAATATCACAGTAATGCAAGTCTATGCCCCAGCCACTAATGCCAAAGGAGCTGACATTAAATGGTTATATGAAGACCTACAAGTCTTCTAGAACTAACACCAAAAAAAAAAAGATGTCCTTTTCATCATAGAGGACTGGAATGCAAAAGCAGGAAGTCAAGAGATACCTGGAATAACAGGCAAGTTTGGCCTTGGAGTACAAAATGAAGCAGGGCAAAGGCTAACAGAGTTTGCCAAGAGAATGTACTGGTCATACCAAACACCCTCTTCCAACATCACAAAAGATGACTCTACA
>NZ_JBNUPJ010000060.1:0-610 GCF_050409485.1 Facklamia sp. P12945 | reverse complement strand
GTCTATCTTTTGAAAGACATTTCGGTTATCTTTAAGTTGGAAAGCAAATCGCTGATTAAATAGAGGAATAAATTGAATCAAGAAGTGATTCGCTTCCGCTAAGGTTTGGATATTAGCCAGACGCATTTCGCTGATTAAGCGGTCTTGAAGTGTGTTAAACACGCGTTCCACGCGTCCTTTAGCTTGGGGGATTGAAGTCGTCGACAGGACAATCCCTAAGTTTTGGCACATATATCCATACTGTGTTAAGGTTCTCTGGTCAGACAGAGAGCCTTTTTCTTTTCTCCCAGCCTTAAAGATAGTGCGATTATCGGTCAAAATTTCAACAGGAATGCCTTTGTTTTCTAGAAACTGAGCAGAAACTTCATAATAAGCAGCTAAAGTTTCTTGCTTGTCAAAGAAAGCACCGACAATCTCTCCCGAAGCATCATCAATGGCGACGTGTAAAAAGGCTTTTTCTGTTCCAAACCAAACATGTTGAGAAGCATCCATTTGAATTAATTCTCCGGCATATTTTTTGCGGGAGCGAGAAGGATGCGCTTTCTTTCCTTCGACTAATTGGACCTCTTTCAACAAGGAGAGTTCGCGTTGGGTGAGAGTCGATTTGTTT
>NZ_JBNUPJ010000059.1:0-639 GCF_050409485.1 Facklamia sp. P12945 | reverse complement strand
CAGAGGGTACGATCGATCTAAATGAGCCAGGTAAGTATACAGGTCTAGTGGAAGTTACTTATCCAGATGGATCAACGGAAATCATCCAGGTACCGGTAACAATCACAACACCTGAAACGCCACAAGCGGATGATTATACCCCAGTGGTAACGCCAGAGATCGTAGAAGCAGGCGATCCGATCGACTTAACCGATAATGTCACGGTCCCTGGTTATGTAGTAGACCCAGCCCATCCAGGCGTACCAAGCTTTAAGGATGTGACACCAGAGGGTACGATCGATCTAAATGAGCCAGGTAAGTATACAGGTCTAGTGGAAGTTACTTATCCAGATGGATCAACGGAAATCATCCAGGTACCGGTAACAATCACAACACCTGAAACGCCACAAGCGGATGATTATACCCCAGTGGTAACGCCAGAGATCGTAGAAGCAGGCGATCCGATCGACTTAACCGATAATGTCACGGTCCCTGGTTATGTAGTAGACCCAGACAACCTAGGAGTTCCAAGCTTTGAAGACGTCACCCCTGTTGGTACGATTGATACGACCACCCCTGGTAACTACACAGGACTTGTGAAAGTGACTTATCCAGACGGTTCAACAGAAATTGTGGATGTGACAGTTACTGTAACGACAC
>NZ_JBNUPJ010000058.1:0-717 GCF_050409485.1 Facklamia sp. P12945 | reverse complement strand
CCAGGACAACCCACGTTTGAAGATGTGACACCAGAAGGAGTAATAGACTATACTAAGCCGGGAACATACATTGGTCAGGTGAAGGTAACTTATCCAGACGGTTCAACAGAAATTGTGGATGTGACAGTTACTGTAACGACACCAACCTCAGATGAAACTCAAGCTGATAAGTATGAACCTATTGTTTCACCTGAAGTGATTCAACCAGGCGGAACAGTAGACTTAACTGACAATGTAACGATTCCAGGGTACGTAGAAGATCCTAAGTATCCAGGACAACCCACGTTTGAAGATGTGACACCAGAAGGAGTAATAGACTATACTATGCCAGGTAAATACATCGGTTTAGTTAAAGTTACTTATCCAGATGGTTCGTTTGAAATATTTGAAGTTCCAGTTATTGTTTCTGTCTCAGATTCAGAAAATGATGGAGATAATGGTGATCCAAATATCCCTGAAAAATCTGATGATTCACCTTCCAAAGCCGGAGTTTTACCGAATACGGGAGAGTCTGATCAACTTGTTCTGTTTTCAGGTGCTGCTCTTTCAATATTAAGTGGATTAGGATTAATTGCAGTAGGAGGCAGAAAAAAAGAAGAAAATTAAGATGTTTGAACGATTTGTAATAAAACTATTCAAATTTTAAAATCAAGGTGATAATATTTTGGCTCTATGTCCAATAGGGTTGATGCTATCCAAGGAGATTAAGCAATTAAC
>NZ_JBNUPJ010000057.1:0-724 GCF_050409485.1 Facklamia sp. P12945 | reverse complement strand
GTTAATTCGTCTGAGACAAAAAGTAAAACATTTTCTAGCCCTCTTTGTTTTAAGTCTTGAAGCATTTCACGGTAATGAAGAGCTGACTCTGTAGGATAGACTTGAAAATCGAGTATTTCCTTATAGCCTTGAGCATCCATTCCAATAATTGTATGGACAGCTTCTTTAGACACACTACTGCGTCTTACAGATACAAAGGTGGCATCGCAGTATAGACAAACATCGTCTTGTTTAATCGGACGTTGTCGGTAAGCGGCTAATTCTTCTTAAAATGTTATTGAAAGGTTGGAGAGGGTCGTTGGTGAATAACAATGACCCTACATTTTTTCAATAAGTTCTGAGATATCGCGTGTTGTCACACCTTTTTGATACATCAAAATTATCATCTTTTATAAATGAGCAGGAGCATATTGAAGGCATTCAAGCGTTTTAATATCAAACAGCCCTAACCGATCTCGTGGTATTTTGAGGTGAAGCATACCTTATTCAGTCGGTAGTCTTCTAGAATAATAACCATTCCTTGAATTACCGGTATTATAACCTTTCACTTTCCACTTCTCATAATTAAGAAAAACTGTTCTTTCGCTTTCAAGCAGTAGATTAATGGCATCTTCTAAGGACTGACGAAACAGTTCATGAATAGATTCTCCTTGTGCTAGTGCTGTGAATCATTTTGTGTTAAAGTCTTCCATAAGGGACCTCCTATTTGTGATTGTTTTGTGGT
>NZ_JBNUPJ010000056.1:0-757 GCF_050409485.1 Facklamia sp. P12945 | reverse complement strand
ACTCATACCATTACGATTACCAATCCAGATGGCACTCAAACAACGACTACTGTAAAAGATGGTGCAGACGGCAAAGACGGAGTAGATGGTAAATCACCAACCATCAAGCAAACCCCACTCAAAGATCAAGATGGTAATGTTATAGGAGTAACTATCACCATTACAGATAGTGACGGAAAAGTAACAACTGAAAACATCTTAAATGGCAAAGATGGTCAGACGCCTAAGGTTGAGGTAACTCCTGGAAAAGATACAGAAGGTAATTCGGGCTATACCATTATCATTACGAAGCCAGATGGTTCCACACAAGAAGTCTTTGTAAAAGATGGTAAAGACGGTAAGGATGGTAAAGATGGAGTGGATGGAAAATCACCAACCATCAAGCAAACCCCACTCAAAGATCAAGATGGAAATGTTATAGGAGTAACTATTACCATTACAGATAGTGACGGAAAAGTAACAACTGAAAACATCTTAAATGGCAAAGATGGTCAGACGCCTAAGGTTGAGGTAACTCCTGGAAAAGATACAGAAGGTAATTCGGGCTATACCATTATCATTACGAAGCCAGATGGTTCCACACAAGAAGTCTTTGTAAAAGATGGCAAAGATGGTAAGGATGGTAAAGACGGTAAAGACGGTAAGGATGGCAAAGACGGTGAATGTGGAGTGTGTCCAATACCAGACCCAGATCCAACACCTGATCCAGATCCAACACCAGATCCAGATCCAACGCCAGATCCAGATCCAACGCCAG
>NZ_JBNUPJ010000055.1:0-789 GCF_050409485.1 Facklamia sp. P12945 | reverse complement strand
TGATTTTTATACAACTTACTATCCAAAGATGGTTTTTAAATTTTTTATTTCTTTCAAAACTGTGCCATGCAGTTTGTAGGATTGTAGTTTCTCAAACACAGATCAAAACCTGAACTCTCAACAGTGAAAGCATGGAGTCCTAACCACTGGACCGCCAAGAAGTCCTATGATATCTGCAACTCTGAAATGGCTCAGAATAAGTATAGATAAATGAAGTAAATATGGCAAATGTTAGTGATTATTGCAGAGAAGGCAATGGCACCCCACTCCAGTACTCTTGCCTGGAAAATCCCATGGACAGAGGAGCCTGGTGGGCTGCAGTCCATGGGGTTGCTAAGAGTCGGACACGACTGAGCAACTTCACTTTCACTGTGAATATAAGTTAAATAAGCAGGGTGACAATAAACATCCTTGACAAACTCTTTTCTCAATTTGGAACCAGTCTGTTGTTCCATGTCCAGTTCTAACTGTTGCTTCTTGACCTGCATACAGATTTCTCAAGAGGCAGGTCAGGTGGTCTGGTATTCCCATCTCTTTCAGAATTTTCCACAGTTTATTGTGATCCACACAGTCAAAGGCTTTTGTGTAATCAATAAGCAGAATTAGATGGTTTCTGGAACTCTGCTGCTTTCCCTATGATTCAACAGGTGTTGGCAAATTGATCTCGGGTTCTTCTCTCTTTTCTATATCCAGCTTGAATATCTGGAAGTTCACAGTTCAAGTACTGTTGAAACCTGGCTTGGAGAATTTTGAGCATTATTTTGCTAGCATATGAGATGAGTGCAATTG
>NZ_JBNUPJ010000054.1:0-815 GCF_050409485.1 Facklamia sp. P12945 | reverse complement strand
CTTCACCTTCTTTAGTCAAGAATCGGGTTTACACTTATAAAAGATAGGGGGCAAATGGGTTAAAAGCAATTCAAGGAAAAGCAGATTATTCTTTAGATTTTTAAGCTGAATGTTTTACACTTTAAGCAAAGAATAGCTGCTTCCTATAAAGAAACGGCAATCGCCTTTAACCTTACGAATCCATCAATGCTAGCTAATTGCAAAGGCGTTTATCTTGAAGGGGGTTCTAAAGCTCTGAATAGACCGATAGAAAGGCCGCCCAAAGTGGTAAAGAAACTTAATAAAAACGGACTTCGTCAAAAGAATAAAGTTACTGATGATTCAGAATTAGAAGAAAAGACTCAACAAATATTTCACGAACTCTATGAAACCTATGGTTATCGATGAATTACGGCTGAATTATACAAAACACACCATCAAAAAATTAACCCTAAAAAGCTTTACGAATCATGAATAAGCTCGGCTTAAAATGTACAAAATTCTGGCGAAAGTCACGTCGCTATAGCTCTTACAAAGGAACAATTGCTCCCAACCCCCTCAATCGTCGCTTTAGTGCAAAATATCCTCTTCAAAAATTAATCGCTGATGTGACAGCGTTCAAGACAGCCGATGAGCAGAAACTGTATTTAAGGCCTATTATGGAGAACCACTGACAAGTTATAAGAAACTGATGAATAAGATTAATCAATATATTCATCACTATAATCATAGAAGAATAAAACAAAAATTGAGCGGTATGTCTTTGCTTGAATACCGAATCTATACCATTCAATTAACCGTTTAAATACAAACTCCAACTTTTGAGGTTCACATCA
>NZ_JBNUPJ010000053.1:0-1092 GCF_050409485.1 Facklamia sp. P12945 | reverse complement strand
AAAAATAGGGAGCTTCTGTTACACTAAAGATATACAAACAACTTAGCGAAAGGAAGCTCCCATGAAAAATATTATAACAGAAGAAATGCGATTAAGAAAAAGAATTGTAGAGTATGCCATCGAACATGATAATAATGCAGCAGCAGCTCGGCGTTATCATACGTCTCGACAAAATGTAAAACGTTGGCGTGATCGATATGACGGAAGTTGGGAGAGTATAAGAAATCAATCACGACGTCCTCACTCACACCCTAATCAGCATACCGATAACGAACTACAAATAATTAAAGCAAAATATCAACGCTATGGTCATGAAGGGCTCGCGGAAGTTTATGTTCAATGTCAGCGTGAAGGTTATTCACGTAGTTATGATAGTATGTGCAAACAGATTCGTGAGCAGGGTTGGAATAAGAGCGTAGCGGATGCTAAGAAAAAATATCCCAAGTCTAGATGGAAACCGACCCAAGTAACTTATCCAGGCGAAAAGGTACAAATCGATATCAAATATGTGCCCATGCATTGTCTTAAGTTTGATTCGAAAGGCATTCGTTATTATCAAATCACAGCGATCGATGAGTATTCGCGCAAACGCTACTGTGAGATTGTGGATGAAAAAACGGTCACCAATACCGCTTTATTTTTATTAGAGTTAGAAGCGTGTCTAGGCTTTGATATCACGAAGGTTCAAACAGATAATGGGCGTGAATTTACCAATGATCCAGATGTTACCGATAAACTAACCATCTTTGAGGAGATATTAGAGAGTAAGGAGATAGAGTATCTCAAGACCCGTCCCTATTCTCCATGGCAGAACGGCATAGTTGAAAGAAGTCACCGAGAAGATGGGGAACGATTCTACAATCGTCGAGAATTTAAGAGTGTGCAAGAATTGAAGAAAGCACATCGTCGATATGTGAACCGAGGCAATAATATCCATCGAAAGGTTTTAAATTTTAAGAGTCCCAATGAAGTAGTACGCGAATACTTTAGGAACAAGCCTGCTTAGTCTTTCTTAATGATCTCAAATTCTTTACTTTTGTCAAGGATCGCTCCGCTTTCCTCTTTGACAAAAGTAAAGAATTTGAGGGCTAG
>NZ_JBNUPJ010000052.1:0-1198 GCF_050409485.1 Facklamia sp. P12945 | reverse complement strand
AAGTCCATATAATTGTGTAAAAGTAAAAAAGGTCATGAAACGTCCTTTTACGGTACAATGTTTTTGACTAAGAAAACATACCCAGGAGGACTGTCATGACCCAAATACATTTTACTTTTAATCCAGACGAGATTCAAAAACTTATTAATCGTTCGGTTTCTGATGATCTTGCCAAAAACTTACTAACAACGTTATTTAATCAACTGATGGAAAACCAACGCGATCAATACATTGGTGTTGGTGAGTTTGAACGCGGTGAAGAACGTGTGAGTCAACGTAATGGCTACTGCGATAGAACGGACACAACGCGAGTGGGTACTCTTACTCTTCGTGTCCCACGCTCAAGGGATGGTCAGTTTTCAACAGATATCTTTGAAAGATATCAAAGACTTGAAAAAGCTCTTTTAGCGTCTATGCTCGAGATGTATGTTTCAGGTGTTTCGACTCGAAAAGTCAGCCAAATCGTCGAAGAACTATGTGGTAAACAAGTCTCTAAGTCCTTTGTTTCTAATCTTACTAAAGAATTAGACGAGGTTGTCAAAGCATGGCAAACTGCACCTTTTGAGAAAAGCTATTCCTATCTCATGACAGATGTGCTTTATATTAAAGTGCGTGAAAATAATCGAGTTGTTTCTAAAAGCTGCCATATCGCCATCGGTTTTAGTGAATCTGGAGAAAGAGAAGTCTTAGGATTTCTCATCCAAGATGGTGAGAGTGAACAAACATGGACACATTTCTTCGAGTACTTAAAAGAACGTCATTTACAAGGTGTTAAACTCATTATTTCCGATGCCCATAAAAGCCTTGTAACAGCCATCAAAAAAGAATTCACGAATGTATCCTGGCAAAGGTGCCAAGTACATTTCTTACGAAACATCTTCGCCAGCATTCCAAAGAAAGATTCTCAGCTCTTTCGAGAGCAAGTTAAAGCCGTGTTTCGAATGACTAATCTTGAAGAAGCACGAAAACTAAAACAAGAAACCCTTGAGGAATTTGAGATACAAGCCCGATATGCGAAAGCATGCCAAGTTTTGGATGAAAGTTTTAAAGATGGATTCCAATATGTCGCTATTGGAACAGCCCACTCTCGATGACGAAGTACAAACCTTTTAGAACGATTGAATCAAGAAGTACGTCGTAGAGAGAAAGTGGTACGAATCTTTCCAAATGTCGACTCAGCTAATCGATTAATTGGCTC
>NZ_JBNUPJ010000051.1:0-1525 GCF_050409485.1 Facklamia sp. P12945 | reverse complement strand
AACCCGTGTTACCGCCGTGAAAGGGCGGTGTCTTAACCGCTTGACCAACGGGCCAATATCAAAACTCATTGGCAAGTATATAAGAATAACGGAGAAGGAGGGATTTGAACCCTCGCGCCGGTATAAACCGACCTACACCCTTAGCAGGGGCGCCTCTTCAGCCACTTGAGTACTTCCCCATAAGCCAATTCAAAATAACAATTAATTATTGCTATGGGCCTGAGTGGACTCGAACCACCGACCTCACCCTTATCAGGGGTGCGCTCTAACCAGCTGAGCTACAGGCCCATTATCAATAAAGCGGGTGAGGAGAATCGAACTCCCGACAACAGCTTGGAAGGCTGTGGTTTTACCACTAAACTACACCCGCATATTCTCAAAGGAGGATGTGGGATTCGAACCCACGCGCGCTCTTACACGCCTGACGGTTTTCAAGACCGTTCCCTTCAGCCGAACTTGGGTAATCCTCCGTTAACCAATGGCAAAATCCATAATGCATAATGGACCTTGTAGGACTCGAACCTACGACCACCCCGTTATGAGCGGGGAGCTCTAACCACCTGAGCTAAAGGTCCGGCCTTAGATAGCGGCGAAGGGGATCGAACCCATGACCTCCCGGGTATGAACCGGACGCTCTAGCCAGCTGAGCTACACCGCCAAAAAAATGGAGAATAGCGGGATCGAACCGCTGACCTCCTGCGTGCAAAGCAGGCGCTCTCCCAGCTGAGCTAATCCCCCATATAAGAATAAACAAATCGGGAAGACAGGATTCGAACCTGCGACCCCTTGGTCCCAAACCAAGTGCTCTACCAAGCTGAGCTACTTCCCGTTTTACTCTAATACACCCGGCAGGATTCGAACCTGCAACCGCCTGATTCGTAGTCAGGTACTCTATCCAGTTGAGCCACGGGTGCAAAATATTTTATCATTCACAATAAAGTGAAATGCCGAGGGCCGGAGTCGAACCGGCACGGTGATCACTCACCGCAGGATTTTAAGTCCTGTGCGTCTGCCAATTCCGCCACCCCGGCTTTAAAAGCCTAAATGTATCTTGGCAAAGCGGAAGACGGGGTTCGAACCCGCGACCCCCACCTTGGCAAGGTGGTGTTCTACCACTGAACTACTTCCGCAAAAGTGCCGGCTAAAGGACTTGAACCCTCGACCCTCTGATTACAAATCAGATGCTCTACCAACTGAGCTAAGCCGGCATAATATAACTTAGGATTTCCAATTATAAATCATAAGTGATCAAAATGCAAGTGCGGGTGAAGGGACTTGAACCCCCACGCCCGAAGGCGCCAGATCCTAAATCTGGTGCGTCTGCCAATTCCGCCACACCCGCAAATTAAAATTCCTTGATGTTTCCATTTAGGAATATGACCCGTGCAGGATTCGAACCTGCGACCCACTGATTAAAAGTCAGTTGCTCTACCGACTGAGCTAACGAGTCAAGAGTGGGGAATGACGGGATCGAACCGCCGACATCCTGCTTGTAAGGCAGACGCTCTCCCAGCTGAGCTAATTC
>NZ_JBNUPJ010000050.1:0-1562 GCF_050409485.1 Facklamia sp. P12945 | reverse complement strand
GGCTCTTTGTCAAATAGGGTTGATGAGTAGGTGAGGTAACCGACTGGTTACTTCACCTCTTTTTTTACAGATCAACAATTATTATAAGCGCATGAATGATCGACCGGTTTTATTATGAGATAAATTGTCAAAAAGTAACCGACGTAGATGATTGATTGGGCAAGTATAAGCGCATCATCAATAAAATTCTATTTTTAAAATGTAAATAATTACGATAGCCATAGGCATTTCGTTTCAGCACCTTGATTTTATTGTTTAGCCCTTCAATTGGGCCATTCGTTAAGGTTGAATAGTTAAAGGTGTTTTGAATAAAAGTGTGATAGCGTTTAAAGGTTCTTAAAACGGTCTTTAATTTTTTTGAAACGGGTAATGTTAGGCCATAGTTGACCCAAAACTCAAATCGATCGATTCGAAGGTCTTGAAGGGCTTCTCTTAAATGATGAACGACCTCGTAAGTGACTTTTAATTCGCTACTTGATGTTAATAAATAATCAACGATACCACTGGTGTTTGTGATCCAATCAAATAATCGATAGCGCTGATAAGTAGTGGTGTGTAATTTATTTCTTGGTGTCATGATTAGGCGCCAGTAGCGTTTATGTTTATTGTACAGTCGATTGTCTTTGTTTCGGAAGGTGTTCATCACATGAATTCGTGTCCGATTCAGCTCACGATTTAAAGCTTGAATGAGATGGAATTTATCAATAATAATTTGTGCTTTTGGAAAAACTTTTTGAATTAAATCCATATACGGTCGGTACATATCAATCGTTATCGTTTGAACCGATTGACGGGTTTCCAACGGAAATTGTTGAAAATAACGGATTAATGAAGACTGTTTGCGATCAAAGAACAAATCAACTAATCGATGCGTTTTAGCGTCACAGTAAATGAAACTCATCGCAGCATCAATCGTTCGAACACTTTTAAATTCATCAAAACAAAGGTGTTGTGGTAAGGAATGTAGCGGTTTGAATTGAAGGTGCTGTGCCATTTGATTCGTCACACGACGGACTGTATGAATCGATACATGCACCAGTTGAGCGATATAAGTTTCTGATATCGTATGTGTTAACTGATCAGCGATATATCGTTTCAAATGATTAGATAGATGACAGTGACGAGCGACTTCAGGCGTTTGAGCGGTAAAGGATGAGTGACAAGATTTACAGTAATAACGCTGTTTTTTTAAATCTAAATAAGTGGGATAACCTGCCATCGGTATTAATTGAATGCGCGATGTACGAGAGCCATTTTTAACGATTGAATAGTTAATTGCTGATTGCCCACAACAAGGGCAATGACTAATAGGCTCTATTAATTGACCCGTTAATAAGAAAGATAAACGGCCTTTAATCGAAATTTTTGAAAATTTTTGGTCATTAATTGTGATGTTTTTATCGTTTAATCCGAGTAAAGATGATATAATGTGTGACATGGGACAGCTCTCCTTTATTGTGGTTTAGTCGCTTATAATATACAGGAGATCTGTCCTTTTTTGTACCCTAAAGTAAAAAATAGAGTTGAGGCCTTCGGCCATCAACCCTATAAATTATAGAACC
>NZ_JBNUPJ010000049.1:0-1735 GCF_050409485.1 Facklamia sp. P12945 | reverse complement strand
GGGGCTGTATCATAAGTCTCAAACCGAAAAACCACTATAAACGTTGTTTAAACAATGTTTATAGTGGTTTTTATGGTATAATAAAGATATAAAAAAGCAGAAAGTTGACGCTTTCTGCTTCGTCAATGCCTCTCCTCTAACACAAAAGAAAGGACATAAAAATGCATTTTCATTATAACACAAATCAATTAGCTTTGGAAATCTCTTATGCCTATATTCCTGAAGAAGCACATGTTGTCCACTTTATTGATGGCTTGGTCAACCAATTAGCCATTGATCATCCTTATGTGTTTGGTCGCCCGAGAGAATACCCTTTATCTGCCGTCTTAAAGCTCATTCTCTTTGCCTATACTCGAGAGATATTTACCAGTCGGAAGATTGAACGCTTTGCGGCTGAAAACTTACCGGCTCAATGGTTAACACAAGGTAGAGTCCCTTCACATACCACGATCTGCCGATGCCGAGTGGATGAGAGCATTCAAGACATTCTAGATGCTGGGTTTGATGGACTTGTAAACTATTTAATGGAACAACGTCTGATAGACGATGCTTTATTTATTGATGGAACAAAAATTTTAGCGAATGCGAATAAATATACCTTCGTCTGGAAAAAGAACATCATCCGTTTTGATGAAGCCAATGAAGCACAAATCAAAGAGCTGTTAAAAGAAACCAAAGTAGCCTATCAAGACATGACACTTCCTGAGGGAACAGACTTAACGATGGATCAGCTGGAAGAAGTGATGACACAGTTAGAGAGCTGTCTCGAAGCTTTAGAAAAAGAAGTGGAAGAAACAAAGAAACAATCGCCTAATCCGGCCAAGCAATCACGTCGTCGCTTAAAATCTCTCAAGCACCAACTCAATGAACGCATTGAAAAGAAACAAAACTATGAAGAACATCGTCATCTTTTAGGTGACCGTCATTCTTATTCTAAAACGGATACTGACGCGACCTTTATGCGGATGAAAGAAGATCCAATGCGAAACGGTCAAACTAAACCTGGCTATAACCTACAAATCGCCACCAGTCATCAATATGTATTAGCTTATGACATCTATCCCAATCCAACCGACACACGAACGCTTCAACCATTCTTTGAGACCCACCGTGCACTCATTGATTCGATGACTTATGTTTCGATGGACGCTGGGTATGGTTCCGAGTCCAACTATGCCTACTTAGAAGACCATCATCCCGATACCATCGCCATCATCCCCTATAGCACGATGTTAAAAGAACAGACAAAAAAATGGCAATCCGATGAAAAGAAAGTCTTCAATTGGACTTATCATGAAGCAGATGATTATTATATTGACCTTCAAGGGGTACGTTTCAATTTCAGTGCTTACCGTGAGCGAAAAAATCATTATGACGAGATTCAACAATTCAAAGAATACAAAGCTGAAACGCACACTTCAGGAGGCGAACGCATTGAAGCCGCATTTACTCCGAAAGGTTCCATCCGAAAAATCAGCGTCAATCCTTCTTGGGAATATTTTAAAGCTAAACAACGTGCACTGGCTGAAGAAGAAACCACCCAAGCCATTTATGCCCGCCGAAAAATCGATGTTGAAACTGCCTTTGGCTATCTCAAGGGTTCTTTAGGTTTCACCCGAGTCCACCTTCGAGGCAGACGGAAGGTGAAAATTGAATTAGGCATTGCATTACTGGCATACAATATCAATAAACTGGTGTTATATATCCAAGAACAAGAAAAAATAAAGACCCGAGA
>NZ_JBNUPJ010000048.1:0-1795 GCF_050409485.1 Facklamia sp. P12945 | reverse complement strand
TTTAATAGATTGGACTTCTGTGTTTTTATGTACCAAAAAATAGGGTGGAAGGAAGTGTTTTTCTTCCATCCCCCCTATTTATTATAGAACTTTAAAAGCAGAGTAGGGAAGCAGAGCCAAGTAAAATAATGGATTGTGTAATTGAAATAAATTGGATATGAATTCAAAGCTTTGTTGTAAATACACTAATAAAAGTATATAATATAAGTGTAAATGCAACAAGGAGATGAATATAATGAATCATAGAAAGCAAATTGAAAGACATCTTAAAAAGTCAGGTGGTATTATAACATCTACTTATTGCAGAGAAAATAATATACCTACAGTATATTTAAGCAGACTAGTAAAAGAAGGAAAATTGTTTAGAGTTCAAAAAGGAATATATATTACTAAAGATGGTGATTATGATGACTACTATTTTTTTCAATATCAGTATAAAAAGGCAATATTTTCCTATGAGACAGCTTTGTTTATACTTGGAGTAACGGACAAAATTCCATGGATAATGGATGTTACAGTTTACAATGGCTATAAATTTAATGAAAAGCAAGATACACTTAATGTTAATTATGTAAAAAAATCTATTTATGACTTAGGCATTATCCAGAAAAAGACAATGTTTGGAAATACTGTTAATGTTTATTCCTACGAAAGAACACTTTGTGATTTTATTTCTAACAAAGAAAAAATGGATGTTGAAGTTTATGTAAAACTCATTCGTTCATATTCTAAATATAAGGATAAGGATATACATTCTCTTTATGAAATAGCAAGAAAAATGGGAATAGAAGATAAAGTAAAGGAAGTTATGGAGGTGGTATATGAATAAAGCAAAACTAACCGCTATTTGTCACAAGATAAGCAAAGAAACTGGACTTCCATTTAATTCAGTAATGCTATATTATTTTTTGGAAAGCATATTAAAAAAATTATCACAGAGTAAATATCATGAAAACTTTGTTTTTAAAGGAGGTTTTCTTCTATCTAATGTAGTAGGTATAGATTCAAGAAGTACAGTAGATATAGACTTTCTTTTGAGAAATATGCACTTATCAGAAGAAAATATATTAAAAATATTACAAGAAGCACTGGAAACAAAATCTTCAGATGATATATTCTATAAAACACATGGAATAAGTACAATTAAGGAAGATGACCAGTATGGAGGGTTTCGTGTAAGTATACTTTGTAGAATGGAGAATATAAGACAAATCGTACCTCTTGATATTGCAACAGGAGATGTTATTACACCCTATCCCATAGACTATAAATATATAAGTGCTTTTGGACAAAAAGATATTTTAATTAAAGCTTATCCCATAGAAACAATATTAGCAGAAAAAATTCAAACAATTTATTCAAGAGGATTTTTAAATAGCAGAAGTAAGGATTATTATGATCTTTATATAATTTATAAATTAAAAGATAAGGAAATAGAGATTGATATATTAAAAGAGGCTTGTATTCAAACATTTAACTATAGAAAAACGGAATTTGATACAGATAAAATCATCAGTCTAATGGAAATGTTAAAAACAGATGAAGCTTTTTTAAAAAGGTGGCAAGCGTATTCGAAGAAAAATCTCTACGCTAGAGACATAAAGTTTGAAGATGCCATAGATAATGGAATAAATATTATAGAAAAAATAAAAAATCAGTAGAGCTATGAAAAGATGAGAGATTGAAGATTTAAGGCTCTATGTCCAATAGGGTTGATGCTATCCAAGGAGATTAAGCCACTAACGGTTGCTTGGTCTCCTTTTCTTTTCTTCCTGACACATATAATCTTGATATT
>NZ_JBNUPJ010000047.1:0-2272 GCF_050409485.1 Facklamia sp. P12945 | reverse complement strand
AAACCAATTTGGTTGAGAAGAACTGCTTTATTTCGCGTGCCACTAAGCAAAAAAAACGCCAGCTTGGCAACGGACACTACTGCTGAAAAGAAAATCGATTCTCAAACACCTGTCTCTATTCATACCGTACGACGTGTGGTCGATGCTTTCGCTGCTACAATACGTAAACAACCTACCACTCTTCCAGCACATCTTTGTTTTGATGAATTCAAATCGACCCGTTCCGTTAGAGGGTCTATGAGCTTTATCTATTGTGATGCTCTGACTCACCAAGTCGTTGATATCGTAGAGGATCGTCGTTTATATGCGTTGAAAGAGCACTTTTACCGGTATAGTCGACACGAACGAAAAAAAGTAAAAACCATTTGTATTGATAGGTACGTCCCCTATATTGAATTGATCCGTCAATTATTTCCTAATGCTTCCATTATTATTGACCGATTCCATATCGTTCAAGCTCTTAACCGTGAATTGAACCGTTGTCGGATTCAAGGAATGAACCAAGTAAGATATAAAGGCAGAAGGCTCTATAATAAGCTTAAGAGGTACTGGAAACTGTTTTTAATGAAGGAAACGAAGCTTGAATACACACGCTATGAAAGATATCCTCTTTTTGACTCTTTAGCGAATACAGGGAATGTTGTGGATTACCTGTTAAATCAAAATGAAGTCCTTAAAAGCGTCTATCGTGTGGTCCAAGACCTTCGTTTCTCTCTCGATCAATCAGACCCTCTTATGTTTATGACTTCCCTTTATCAGCCTTCAAATCAATCGCTTGCACCGGGGCTTAAGAGAGTCTTAAGAATAGTTACTAAGTTTAAACAATACATTAAGAATACCTTTCATTATCACACACTGACTAATGGCCCTATTGAAGGGATTAATAACACGATTAAAGTGCTTAAACGCCATGCTTATGGCTATAAAAACGACTCCCATTTCAAAAATAGAATTCTTTTAATATCAAGATTATATGTGTCAGGAAGAAAAGAAAAGGAGACTAAGCAACCGTTAATTGCTTAATCTCCTTGGATAGCATCAACCCTATTTGACATAGAGCCTAATTTTTTAACATTTCCTGTTTTGTTCAATAATCAATGCTTCTTATAGATAGCTGGTAGTGCCTTAGAGGATAAGCTGTTCGACAAAAATTTACTATTAAACACATACAACTCCCCCTAGAGTAGATGTTAAATTCTTAAATATCTACGATAGAGGGAGCATATTAAGCTACAATTATTTTGCTTTTAATTATTAAAATAGCTATTGATTCCGTTGATCAATCCTTCAACTAATTTTGCTTGATAAACCGAATCCGTTAATTTTTTTATCTCAGACGGATTGTCCATAAAGCCTAGTTCTACTAAAGCTGCGGGCATATCCGTTGTACGCGTCACGTGAAGGTTTTGAGGGCGTATTCCTTGACTAGCCCCTCCAGTTGCAGCTACTAAAGATTTTTGAATCTCATTTGCTAGGCGTTTCCCTTCTGTAATTTTTGATGGTGAATGATGCGGCAAGGTTGAATAACCAGGTACATCCACTGAAGGATCATGATACAAAGTGAGTATCCCTTCAGCAGAGCCTTTTAAATGTTTCGGCATAGCATTATGATGAATACTTACAAAAATATCAGATTTTAATTTGTTTGGCAAATCATCTCTACGCGTCAGTTCAACGGTTGAGTCATCTTTACGCGTTTCAAAAACAGTATATCCTTGCTGACGCAATTTATCAGCTACTTGCCTTGAAATAATTAAATTTAAATCCTTCTCAGAGTATCCATTAACCACAGCACCAGTTTCTGAACCGCCATGTCCAGCATCAATAAATACACTATGACTCAAAACAGGGACAGTCTGATTAATAATCTTACCTCCACTTAAATTAAGCCTTTGCCCAACATAAATGAAATTGGAAGTTAACTTGTTCCAATTCTTTAATTGTTGAATAGTTACGCCAAAGCGCGTTGCAATACTGTAGAGTGAATCACCTGATTTTACAATATAATTATTGACACTGGTTAAATTTTCAGATGGTTTTTCTGGACGTGTCACATTCACAGTTTCATTCTTAGAAACAACTAAAACGTTGCCTGGGTGAATTAAATTACTTTTTAAGTTGTTCCATGCCTTCAATTGATGAACGGTGATGCCATATTGATTGGCAATCTTCGCCAACCAGTCCCCTGGTCGCACCGTGTAAGTCTTTCTAGTTGAAGTCGGTGTGCTTGGTTTTTCTGGTGTTGGTTCAGCCGGCTTTTCTGGTGTTGGTG
>NZ_JBNUPJ010000046.1:0-2330 GCF_050409485.1 Facklamia sp. P12945 | reverse complement strand
AACGCCAGATAAACCGCTCAGCCCATCAGGCTACCATGGCTCAGCTCCTTATCAAGCCCTCACAGAAAGATTAAACAGCTACATGGATCATTGAACTCACACTTCTCATGAGCGAGGCCTACTTTGTTCTAGGTGGCTAAGTTCTATTTGCAATTTATATAAAAGTTTAAACTATGAATTTTCCAAACATTTTTACAGAAATAGTAATAAAGAGTTAGAATTTAAATTTCTAATGAAACATTGGATTTCAAATCAAAGTGGAGGAGATGATCTTGTATTTAGTGAAGTGTTTACACAAAAAATATGAATAAGGAAAATCCATTTCATGCTCTTTATGAATTAGACTATATCAGTCAAAAAAGCTACCCTCATGATATAAGTGCTAGTCATGGATTTGGACAATTTATAAGCTTGGAGGGTGAAAAATATTTTAGAGATTATTATATAGGTTTTGTAAAAAAAAAATAGTGCAGTAAAAAAAAGATATGTGAATAAAGAAGATGAATTTGTCTATGAAATTGAAGCACATATTTATAAATTAAACCGAAATGTAATAAAAGAAAAGATAGATTATAGTGGGGATCTAAAACCTGAAACAATTGAGCGTATTAAGCAAAATGTTCTTAATGCAAATCCTAATATCAACAATGTAAAAGATATAAAAATTTCTGAAGATAAACTAATTATTGAAACATGGAATAGATATTATACAGGGGTAGCTTTTATTGAATATCCTTTAGAGGATTTATATACGAGGGTAACTAATGCATCATCTCAAACAGAAAATACTGATACCAAGGATCAAGAGAGTCAGACAAAAAGTGAAGTAAAAGTGAAATATCAATACCAAGATGGAAAGGTATATAAGGAATATATAGCTTTATTTGAAAAAAAACAGGTGATAGATTCTTCTGATCTTGAAATGCTTGATGATAATATGAGTTTTAACGATGATTTCGTGAGCTATACAGTAAAAGGTGATGGTAATGATAGTATTATCAGAATAGTAAAAAATCTGAAAGTAATGCTCAGACTCAGACAGAAAATACAAAGACGGAGAATAAGGAAACTCAAACAGAAATTACTAAGAATGATATTTCCAAAATAGAAAAGGAATCTAAAGTTCTTCAAGAAAAACTTGATAAATTAAACAAGGAAACTAAGGATAAGGATAAATTAAACGATAAGCAAAAAGAGAAAATTAAAGAGCTTTAAGAAAGAATAGATAGCCTGAAAGAAAAACTTGATAAAGGCAAGGAAGATAAAAACTTATCACAAGATATGAAAAAAGAGATGGATAAACTAATTGAGAAGATTAAGGAGCTTGATAAAAAGATGAATGAGCTTGGAAAAACTCCTATTTCGCATAAATTAGTTGAAACTCCAGTTAGTCCTACTTCACAAATCAAATTAAAAACAGGAGATTTACCACAAACATCTGTAAGAGATATCAAAAAAGATTCATTGCCACAGGATAGTAGAAAAAGTAATACAAAGGATATAAATACCGGAAAAAGCAATGATAAAGAAAAAGAAATTCGTTATCCAAATAAGCTGACACCAAAACAGCCTTCCAATAATAGTAGTAATAGTTCACAGATGGATGATTCAAATAAAAATGTAAATACCAATAAAGGAGTTGCTTCAGCTCCATCAAAGGCAAGAGGAACTGTTACTGAGAATAAGGATAATGCGAACAATGACTACCCAATTCACCATAATGAAAGTGAAGAAAATAATTTAAGCCATATGTATTCAGCAGATGCAAGACAGTTTGTTACCTTTACAACTAAAAATGGTAAAACTTTTCACTTAATTATTAACCATGATGAGGATAGCGAAAATGTGATGCTTTTAACAGAAGTATCTGAAGATGATCTCCTTAATATGGTTGAGAAGAAAGAAGAACCAAAACAAGAAATTACAAAGGAAGAACCGGCAAAAGAAGAACCTAAGCCTGTGAAAAAAGAAGAAAGTAGCAATACAGGAACATACTTAATCCTTGCTCTTGTAATAGTAGGAGCATTAGGAGCAGGATATTATTTCAAGGTTATTAAAAAAAAGGAAGATAAGGAGCTTGAAGATTTTGAGGAGGAAGATGATGATTTCTTTTCAGAGGCAGAGGAAAGTGAAAATGAACTAGATGAGTCGTTGGAAACAGAAGATAAAGAAGATGATGAGTTAGAGTAAGTTTGTACTAAAACTATATAATATTTGGGACGAAAAACAGGGTGAGAGAGTAAAATTTTTCGCCCTTATTACTTTTTAAAAACTTTTGTCAACCGTAAATGAAAATGTCCTGAAATTTTAAAAATTTGCGGGATAAAACT
>NZ_JBNUPJ010000045.1:0-2381 GCF_050409485.1 Facklamia sp. P12945 | reverse complement strand
AAAAAATAGAGTTGAGGCCTTCGGCCATCAACCCTATAAATTATAGAACCATTTTAAAAATCTCCGTACTGATTTCTAACATTTGAAGCGCGCATTGTCTGAGATTTCCCAATGTTTCATAAGCATAATCTTCGCCGAGAATAGCTCGTGTAGAATCACTCGGTAACAATTCTCTTTTTTCCATTTCAAGATGCTCATACCATTCTTGACTACCATAATAATCGATGAGTTTTGCTATTTTTTCGATTTGGCCTTGGAACGCATCGAGTTGTTCCATTAATTGATTAACAGATTGGTCAACGGCTAAATAGTTTGTTTCCATTTCGATAAAATGCTCAATCTTATCCATTTTATATCCCCCTAAACGAATTATTATTATTATTTTATCATCATTTATTAACCTTGCGCTAAAAAGAGTGAAACGAAAGTGGCAGGGACAGTTTATTTAGGTAATAATAGAAAGAGAACAATAAAAGGAGGCAAGATTATGAAGATTATTGAAGGAAAGATGCCTTTCAAAGGGCATGAAACCTATTACCGCGTTGTAAATCAAGCAGGTAGCAAACCCCCTCTACTCTTACTCCATGGGGGGCCGGGATCTACTCACAATTACTTGGAAGTTTTAGACCCACTTGCTGAATTGGATGATCGCCCATTGGTTATGTATGATCAAATTGGTTGTGGTTTATCGATGGTTGAAGGGCATCCTGAATTATTTACCGCACAGGTATGGAAAGAAGAATTAATTGCTTTAAGAAATTATTTAAAATTAGACCAAGTTCATATTTTAGGACAATCTTGGGGTGGGATGCTGCAGCAAATATATCAGATTGAAGAACAACCAGAGGGGATAAAATCTTATATTTTTTCATCAACGCTTTCATCCGCCAAGCTTTGGCGCCAAGAAGGGATGCGCCGAGTGAATCTAATGCCAGAAGTCTATCGTCAAGCGATATTAATGGCTGAAGAAAGCGGCAATTACCAATCACCGGAATACCTTGAAGCACTTAATGTCTTTATGGAAAGATATTGTTGTGGTCCAGTCACTGAAGATTCACCTGCTTGCCTAAAAAGAGAAAAGGCAGCTGGTTCAGAAGCTTATCTAGTGGGTTGGGGGCCTAATGAATTTACGCCGACTGGGACTTTGTCTGGCTTTGAATATACGGAGCACTTAAGGGAAATCGTACAACCATCCTTAGTGATCAGTGGGGCTATGGATCTTTCTTCTCCATACATTGCTAAAACTTTGTATGATAATCTACCCAATGCTGAATGGGAGTTGTTCCAGTATAGTCGACATATGTGTTACATTGATGAAACGGAAAAATACATTAATGTTTTAAGAGCTTGGTTGAACCAAAAAGATTAAATTCCCAATTAAATTTAAAGAGCCTAAGCACATTTGCTTGGCCTCTTTAAAAATTTATAATTCCATATCATCTAGATTCATTGAATCTCTTATTTCTTCTAATTCTTGTTCAAGGTCAAAAGTATTATCTATGACTTCTTTTTTTAAACATATCTTCGTGATATTCATTCCAGCTTTCCATGATAGTGTTCACACTAATTTCTAAGTATTCGTTATTTTTATCATAATATGAAATGTAAGAAAATTCTTTTAGTAATAAAGTTTCTTTATCAAAGCTGACCATAATATCAGTTGTGAAATTTTTTGAGTCAATTCCGTTTACATACAAATCAAAGTGTGGTTGAAATTCATCAAAAAGGTTTATGTCTTGACCATTGTTTAAAAAAATATAATGGGTTTCGTTCTCAAACACTTGCAAGCCATCTGAAATATTTACTAGTGAATCCATTAATAAGTGGTAGTTAGGGTTAGCAAAATATTCTATTCCATCAGAGGAATCTTGCATTTGATTGACCCATTGATCATTTTTAGAGGAACGAACTAATACTGCTTTTTCATCTGAAGGCAAGAAGGTCTCTTCAAAGTAGAATTGATCATTTTCTTCAGTTTCAAAATAAAGGATAGCCGCTTTAATCGCTTGAACTTGATCAAAAAGTAGGTCGAGCAGTGCCCACTGTTGTGAAAAAGTATATTCGTCCTCTGTTTCGACTATAGAATAAAGACTTATATTTTCTGTTACGGAAGTGACTTTCTCATTGGCGATTTTAATTTCCTCAAACAATTCTGTAGCAGTTTTTCGACTAGGTTTAGCTTCAGTCATAAAATCTTCAAAATAATTATTAATCTGAGCATGTGTCTTAATAGGTGATAGCATGGATACAGCGAAGAGCAGCACAACAAGTCGGTTGAAAAAGGACTTTACTTTCATCATTAATCACTCCCTTATAGTTATGGATAAAGTCCATATAATTGTGTAAAAGTAAAAAAGGTCATGAAACGTCCTTTTACGGTA
>NZ_JBNUPJ010000044.1:0-3677 GCF_050409485.1 Facklamia sp. P12945 | reverse complement strand
CTGAACAATTGAGACTAAAAAAGAATCTTTTCTCATTTATGCATTTTCCCAAGGAGATATGGGCATCCCTTTATACCAACAAACTATCAGAGGCCTTCAATAAACAATTGAAGAAAAGAACGAAAGTTAAGGAACAGTTTCCCCATGAAGCCACTTAGGGAAAAACAGTCTATTGTTATATTAGCGAGTATAACGCAAAGTTTGGACATCGGAAACATAAAGACTTTGGTAAAGCAACCTTTGAACTTCAATCTCTTTTGGATCAAAAACGACCAGTTAACGAGACGAAATTAAGAGAAGGCATCACAAAGCCCCAAGTATCTTAATGGAGTAAACTAGCACCCTTCGGTTGCTTCCCTCGCATTTTAGAGGACCTATCAATCCTACAGATCTAAGCGAATCCACATGGTATTCGAAAGATCATCTAAAATGCGAGGTTAGGATCGGAAATAACAGAAGTGTTGATCTAATAATTACAATCTTGAAATGTAGGTTACACAATTTATCTGACACTACCCAAGCAACAAGTTAGACTACGAATAAAATCTAAATGTTATAATGATGAAATTATCAATAAAATTAAAAAGTCTAGTATTGTTCAAAATTTTTGGGGTTTAACTTTTGAAAAAGAAATTGGTAGATATATGATGGGTATAGGGATTGAAGTTTTTGAAGCTATTAGTTTTTTAGATTCAAAAAGGATAGTAAAATTTTTAACATCGAATAAAGAATTAATATTTGATGATGGAGAAATGAATAATGCAATTAAAAAAATTATTACTTATTAATACATTTTATTTACTAAATGTATTTTACACTAAAATTCATCAAGCATTGGAAATTTTCACCCCTTATAGTAATGAAAAACAAAATAGATCGCTAAAAAAGGAATAGTTTGATTCAATAGAAAAACTAAGTAAATATAACTCAAATATTTTTAAAGAAATTAAATTTAGTATTAAAGAAGAAAACTATGTGAAAAAATTTGGACAACCCAATATTTTAGATTTGATTCATTTAAGTAATATTCGCTTAGTTGGCAATGATATTTTACTAGAAAGAGAGGTTTATCAATATATAGGATATTACTTAAAAAAAAGAAGGGAGTTTAATAAATAATGATAGAAAGATTTATTGATCAAAGAGGGAGAATAATTGTTATTCCCAAAAAACAAAAAAATAAAATTATTATCTTTGACTATATTTTTGAATTAATCAAAAAAAAAGGTGATGAATTTTCTGAGAGTGAACTAAATAATATTATACAGGTATACTATGATGATTATGCGACAATGAGAAGATATTTAGTAGATTATGGTTATTTAAATAGAGATATATACGGGAGTATATATTGTATAAATTCGGAGATAAATCATGAAAGCTAAAATTCATTATTATTATTATTTGAATTTTTGTCTGTCTCATTAGTTTCATTTTTTAACCCAATATTGTATATTTATTTACTTAAAAACTTTTCATTAAGTGATGTAGGTTTATATCTAGCTCTATTTTGGCTATCGTCTTTTCTTACAGAGATACCATGTGGAGCTATAACAGATGTTATAGGAGAGAGAAAATCAATTTTTTTAAGTGGTCTATTTAGAATTTTAGGGATTTTAATGATATTAAGTAGTTCATATACACTTCTCCTGTTTTCAGCTTTTTTATCCGGAATTAGTGAGTCTTTTTATTCTGGAACATTATCCAGTTGGCTAATCAAAGATTTAAATTTATCACAGGATAGAGATATCTTAGAACACATATTTTCTAAGGCGTCTATTATAGGATTATTGGCTGCATTGGTCATTGGAACTTTGAGTGCGGATGTATTGTATAAATATAATACAGATTTGCCATTTTATTTCAGCATATTATTTAGTATTATTTTAATTGTTTCAGTTATTAAATCTCCAATTAAAGATTTTAAAAATAAAAAAATATCTTTTAAAAATACTTTTAAATATTCATATGGTGAAATAAAAACAATATTTAAACAAATTATGACATCTAAAAAGAGTATTGTATTTATATTATTTTTACTTCTCCCTAAAGTGATAGATATAGGACCATCAAATTAGTGGCAGGCAATATTTTATACTAATAATATAGAAAATATTATTAGTATTATGTGGATAACAATCTCATTAAGTGGGCTTGTAGGGAGTTTAATATCTCATAGGATATTATATAAAAAAATATTTCTTATGTGATAACTTCGTTAACAATAATAGATATTATATTCTTATCCTTATTTATTCTCTCAAAAAATATATGGATGGGAATTATTATTTTTTCAATTCACGTAATGCTTAATACTATAACTGAAATTAAAAGTAATGTCGCTCTTCATTCAGATTTTGTGCAAGATGATAATCTACGAAATACAACAATCTCATCTTTTTATAATATTGAATCAATATCTATTTCAATAATATTAGTTTTAAATGGGTTTATTTCTGATCAGTTTGGAATACTGAGAACATGGAATATTACCAATATTGATGTTCTTTTTATTCTTATTATAATTATTTTTAAATATAAAAAAAGAAAGAGTTTTTTAAATGGCGATTAAAAGAACCTATGAACATTCTGTTATAGAAGAGCATCAGTCCATGCTGTATTTAAATAGTATAAATATACAAGATAATATCAAGGCGCACAAAATTCATAATGAAATAGATTTTATTGATAGTCTCCCAAATATAGAATCATTAGATATTAGTAAATATAAAAAATCTGTATTAAATTGCCAAGTTAACACCCTCTTAATAAGAAATAATTTTGACTACTTATCTTGGAGAAAAAATAAAGATTTTTCTGAGATTAGTTTAATTCCAGTAAAAATGCAAATGCATAACTTTTCCAAGGCTAAGATTAATAGTGAATTTTTTAAAAAATTATGTAATAGTACAACTGAAGTTTTGTTAAAAGATATATTATTTTATATATCTGACACATTGTCTTTAAATGTTATATATTTAAAAGGTATGATAGATGGATATAAATGTGTATTTTTACCTTTAAAAAATATTAATTATATTATTATAGGAGACAAAGTAGGCCCGTTTCATTTTTATTATTTATTACATGAAGTTAGTCATGTAATTGTAAATTTTTTATTAATCAAAATGAATTTAATTTTTTCTATAGAGGAGGAAGAATATTGGGCTCATTTTTTTGAAAGTGCATTTATTAATTCCTATTTTAACAGTGAAAAAGAAAATTATATCGGATTTACACAGGCTCTATTAGAAGAAAATAAAGCAATAACAGAGTTTCAAATTGAACTTTTTAAATATCCATTAAAATATAGCTCTTTAGAAGATAAAAAAATTATATAAGGATAAATTATTTAAATATAATCTAGTTTCAAGTGAAAAATATATTAATTATGATTTTATGTTTGATTTTTTATCTAATCCTTTTTATTCAGCCTCTTATATTAATGCACAAATAAATGCACTAGATAATATTAATAAAAAAGATATAGTAACTGTTTTGGAAACATTTATCGAAACATACAAATTTTGTTAGGAGCCTCTTATAATTAATTAAATATAATTCAATATTCACTTAAAAATTGATATGTCAAAATTTTTTAGTCACTTTTTTAAAGGCTCTTTGTCCAATAGGGTTGATGCTATCCAAGGAGATTAAGCAATTAACGGTTGCTTAGT
>NZ_JBNUPJ010000043.1:0-3742 GCF_050409485.1 Facklamia sp. P12945 | reverse complement strand
AACCGTTAATTGCTTAATCTCCTTGGATAGCATCAACCCTATTGGACATAGAGCCTAGTTTTTCTAACTCTTTTAGTATAAACATCAAATTATTTTCATTATATAATAAACTATAAATTTAAACTGATTGTCTTTTTATTTAGCTTCTTAAAAATTTGCTCATTAGTTCTATCTGATGTTCAATAGATAATTTTTTTATTACTCCTAAGCCAGGGTCGCTCCCTTCATCAGCATCTGTAATAAATGTTAAAATACTTCAGTTTCTATGTTTTCTTTTACATATTCCTTACCTTCCAATTCCATTATCTTATTATACTATTCTTTTGGTTTAATAACTGCTTCATGGTATTTATTCGCTGGATCTGTTGGGCTATGATTGGTATCAGATACAAAATGATGAACCCTCAAGTTCTTTTTTTATCACAATCTATAATATGGATTGCTACAGCATGAGGTGAAAAGCCATTTTCCATAAAATCTTTACCCATTACATAATAATCTAAAAACCCTATGTAACCATCTTTTTTAAACGATAAATGATCAGAAGAAAAATATTCATCACCAACATAATCCGCATTTCTTTTTTGTTTATTGAAATTATCAGCTAAAAGTATTTTGTTTATTAAAAGCTTTTTAGACTAATTTCAACTTTGAAAAAATACTTAATCTTCATTAAAAGCTGTCCATTGAATATGCTCATAATGATGATTTATATCTTTCCATTCCGTAACTGTCAATTGATCCATACCTTCAACTATTAATTGAATCATATCTTTATCAATCATATTAACAATTTTAGCTTTTGTAAACATATTATAATCGCCTCCCCCAACAGCACGATATTGAGTGAGCGCTAAATGGTAATATTTTTGCTTATCAATTACTTTTTGTGTTTTTTCATTAATTAATTTGACCACACGCTTACCTATTGGTTGATTCAAATCAACCTCTACAGAAAAACCCGTGTACAAGTCATAATTGTAATGCTTAGGTTTAGGATAAATATAAGAAGGATTTACAGAAATTTTACCGGATGAATCAAAAGTAAAATAAGCAAAATTATGCTCCATCGCTTCAATTATATCCTGACCACTTACTTGGCTAACAGCAATTTGATTATAATAAGGATAAATATTCAATAGTTCTCCTCGCCTAACTTCACCTTGAAAATCTACAAAGTGATCGTTGAGCAAGGATATACCTGCGAAGTCTGCCCCTGTTTCATTCAACATCGTTCTCGTTAAAAACTCAGCAAAAGGATGGCCTTTCACTCTTGCTTGATGAAGATTTCGAGTGGGCATCTCCATGGGAGCATTCCCTAAGACCTCATCAAGCCAGTTAAGGCTCTGGCTATATTCAGGTTCTAATGGACGAATATTTTCAATTGCTGCGCTAGTTGTAAAAGAGTGTAAAGCCCCTTCAATTGCTGGGGAAGCTTTTTTATCTAAACTCACGATAACTTCACCCACCTTTTCACCACCATAGCCTGGTTGAATGACAAAGGAATCCTTAAAGGGCTGACAAATCTGACGATGTTGATGACCCGTTAATAAAAGATCTATTTCAGGAATCTCACTGATCATCTTATATCCTTGATTTTCTCCAGTTTGAGCCTCTAAGGCCTCTCCCGAAGATAGGTCAGCTTCAAAACCTCCATGATAAGCAACAACTAATAAATCCACTTGAGGTTTTAAAAATTGAGCATACTCTTTAACCGTTTCAAAAGCATCTAAAAATTCTAAGCCTTCATAATTTTCTGGCAACTCCCAGTGTGGTATATAGTGGGTGGTTACACCAATAATTCCGATTTTATAATCTTCAATGTTGATGACATCATAGGCTTTTCCCTTATAGGGCTTTTTGGTTTTTCGATCCACAATATTGCTACATAATATTTGTGCATTTATTAAGTCTAATGCAGTGTCTTGATAGGCCATTCCGTGATTAAATTCATGGTTACCAACAATTTGATAATCATAGTCCAAATCATTCATCATTCGAGCATAAGGAGCCGCACTCTTTGTCACTTGACTGGTATAGCTCGTCATAGGCGATCCTTGAATAAAATCGCCTAAATCAAATTGCAATGTCTTAATCGAATCTTGTTTTAATTGATCAATTAAAGCTGCAGTGTTCTTTAAGGAATACTCAGTCTGATCAGGATGATGGTGCCATTGACCATGTGTATCACTCGTTATTAAAAAGCGGATTTTAAGCATTGTTCCCCTCCAATATCTTGTCCATCGTATATATTTGGCCATACTGAGGATAGAAAACAATTAGACCTTTTGTTTCTAACTCTTGACCAAAAGCCTTTGGTTTAAATGTATGCCATGGAATAACAACTTTTGATTGAATCGTATAACCAATCATCAATAAATCTGCTTGAGAGGCATGACCTGAGACCCCAGCCTGATAGAAATCCCGGCCGTATTCAACCATATTGGTTAAAAACTCCTCATAACCAGCCATAAAGACTCCTAAAGGAACTCCGTTTGAATGTAAATATATTCCAGCTGGTAATTGATAAAGAATTTGATGACGTTCATAATCAATTAATAATAAATAGTCATTCGGCGAAGCCTTCAATTCTTCAGCACTTACCGAAAGACTACTTTCTTCTTCATCCTCACCTAAACAAAAAATATTATCGATTTTGCTTGATATATGTTGTTTAAGCAATTGGTAATACGCTTTATCTACGACAAATCTCCGTTGATGATTTTTAGCTATTTCATTCAATCTTATCAAGCGTTGTATATTTTGTGGATATAAATTAATGGTTATGATGCCTGCTTGTTTTTTACCCAATAAGTGGTCACTCTCTTTTAAAAACTGCCGCTCATTTGAACAAGCTAGATTATGATTTTTTCCCTCAACAGCTAAGTGAGGTGCGAGGTCATCTCCAAAATTAGACAAAGAGGTGCCTTCAATTAATAGTAGGTCTGGTTCAAAAGTATGGGCTTCTTCTACCCACTTGAGCACTTTTTCAGGGTTATAACCATTTAGTCTTAAGTCTCCTGAATAAACAATTTTCAAATCATTCGTTGCAATAAAATAGCACTCGCACCTTCTGTATCATGGTCACTCTCTTTAAAAGTTATCTTAAATGGCCCATGATGAATACTTGTTTGATGAGGAACACTTTGCCAATTAACATCATATTTAGGTAAAAAGGAATTTTTACTAAGTTTTCATAAAAGTTTAATGACTTCTCTGATGTGTATACAGGAATTTGTTCGTTTATTTGTCCTAAGGAACCTAGATGATCAAGGTGCAAGTGAGACAAGCAAATGGCAGTATTCGATGAGCTCACCTCATAAGCAGTTAACGAATTTGAATTTAACTGGCTTTGAGAATAAAATCCTTCTACCTTAGGCAATAAGTTATCTTGAAGGAATTGTTCAGTTAATGATCGATCTAGCAATTGTTTAATATCGGCTCCTACAAATGCTCCAAAATCCATAATCACTTGATGATTATCTTTTTGAAGGCTAATAATATTTCCCCCAATTGTGCCAATTCCACCCAAGAATTCAATCTTTGTTTGACTCATCAACTCTTCCTCTCTTAATAGTTTTTATCTTCACTATCAAGATTTTATCGTACCATATATTGGACCTAAAGTTCTACTTAACTTTTTTATCAAAATAAGCTATATTTTAACTTCATTCTGAACACCTAAAGGGGGCTGTATCATAAGTCCATTTTTGCTATAACTTTTAAAATAAGACCCGAGATA
>NZ_JBNUPJ010000042.1:0-3756 GCF_050409485.1 Facklamia sp. P12945 | reverse complement strand
GTTTTATCCCGCAAATTTTTAAAATTTCAGGACATTTTCATTTACGGTTGACAGACTTTATTAAAAATAATCGACTCTTTTTGTTAAACGTAAATGATAATGTCTCAAGAGAACACAAATCAAAATGTCCCATTTCTGAGTTATACTTCTTTCAGGGGTAGTTAGATGAAAGTTTGATTAACAATGTTCGAGCAAAGAAAATATGCTGTCATTCAATCGGTTGCACAGGGCCGAAAATCAAAAGCCAAAGACCAAGTGGAGCTCGGTTTATCGCGTCGCTCAATAAACGACGATTAACTGTCTATAAAACCTATGTTAAATTAGGCTTTCAACATGGAAATGTTAATCACTCCCCAATTAATAAAATAAGTCAAACAATTGAAAAAAGATTATCCATTTGTACCAAACTGTCTATGAAGGGTTCAATTTTAAACACTTCTGTGAAAAATTAAAGGCGTGTGAACAGATTCAAATTTTCGAATCGACTCTTCCAAATATCATGAAAAACATCAGACAGTGTCTCCTAAAGCGCGAAGACAAACACGTCGTCAGCCAAGACAAGCTCTCGAACAAAAAATTGAAGCCAAAGGAACACTCTCTCAACGGGATAAGGCGCTCTCTCAAACGGTAATTACTCTTTCTCCTGAAAAGGCTCACCTGGTATGTCCACGTAAAAAATATGCTGGCGATCCCCTTCAAATGGATGCTTCACAACACCAGTGGTTTGAAGGAGATACTTCCTATTATCATCTTCACACTACTATTGATGACGCGATGGGAAGGGGTGTTGGAGCTTCGTTTGATACGCAAGAAACCCTCAATGGCTATTCTGAAGTTACTCAACAATTTCTTACAAAATATGGCATACCTTATGAAATTTTGACAGATAATCGATCGATTTTTGATCAAAGAGGGACACAACGCAAAGAGGCCTCTTTGTCCGAAGCTATCGAACAAAAGGCCTACACTCAATTTGGATATGCGTGTCAGACGCATGGTATTCAATTAAGTTCCACTTCAATTCTGCAAACCAAAGGACCTATTGAGCGACTCTTCGGTATGTTTCAAGACCGTCTTTTCAATGAGATGAAGCTTGCAAATATCCAAACCATTCAAGAAGCCAATTGCTATCTCCCATCCATTTAGAGACGTTTAATAATCAAATTGCCCTCTCAATTAAGCCTAGCATAACCGCCTTTGAAAGACTAGCTAAGGGTATGAATTTAGATCCTATTCTCGCACGCTTTAATTGGTGTCGTATTCAAGCTAAGCATGCCATTCAGTATCAAAAGCATCGTTATCGTCTCATTGATCAGCAAGCTAAGCCCGTCTATTTGAATAAAAAGACAAAAGTGTTGGTGATTGAAAGCCGTAAACAAGAATTGTTTGCCTCTTACAAAGATCAACTCTATGCATTGGAAGAAATTCATCGGCATAAGTCGGTCAGTGAAAATCTATAAGAGCAAGCGATAATTGAACAAGCTAAACCTTCTATCCCACCTCTGTCTCATCCGTAGAAAGCAGCTTCCTATCAACCGTATTTATATAAAATGAAGACAAGAAGAGGCAACCAAGCAAAGCCCGGTAGGACTTTCGATCAATTCTTACTTGTACCCAAATTAATCAAAATTTCGGGACATAATCGCTTGGGGTTGACAGTCTTTCTTCAAGAAAAATAATCTAATCTTTCATTTTATAGTGATTAGATGTAAAATTTAATATTGAACTTATCTATTTAGTAACTAAAGGAAGGTGATCTTTTGAAATATTTAATTTCTTATCAACAATCAAAATCTTTATTAAACCCACTTTGGATAGATGTCAGAAGTCCTAAGGAATTTGCTCAAGGCCACCTTCCAAATGCTATCAATCTTCCTGTTATGGATGATTCAACCCGCCATGAGGTTGGAACACTTTATAGCCAAGGACAGATTGACCAGGCTAAACAAGTTGGTATTAATTTTATGAGTGGTATTTTACCGACCTTTTTTCAGCATATTATAACAGCTAGTCATGGCCATACATTAATTTTCTATTGTAAAAGTGGTGGCTTTCGCTCTTCTTCAATTGTTGGTTTATTAGATGGACTCGGTTTGACTGTCTATCAATTAGCTGGAGGGTACCAAGCTTATCGCCAACGTGTATTAGCTCAACTCGAAGTACTACCTCATCACTTTCAATTCGTATCTTTAGACGGTATGACTGGAACGGGCAAAACCTTGATTTTAAAACACATCGAAGCAATGGGTGGCCAAGTATTAGACTTAGAAGGTTTAGCGAATCATAGAGGGTCGCATTTTGGTCAGATTGGATTGGGTCAACAACCTAGCCAAGCTAATTACGAGGCAGCCCTAATTAACAAACTTGAATCATTCCAACCAGGCATTGTTTTTATCGAAGGAGAAAGTGCTAGCATTGGTAAGGTGCACACCCCCCACACCCTTTATCAAGCATATAAACAATCCCCCCATCAAGTCTACATTGATTCACCAATAGATTTACGAATTGAACGAATCGAAGATGAATATATTAATGCTTCTGATCAAAAAAATTTAGCAGAGATTAAAGAAAGCTTGAACAGAATGGATAAGATGAACCCGCAACGCAAGGCTATGCATATAGAATCCCTTAATCAAGGTGACTATGCATCCGTCATTAAAGATCTCATCCTTTCATACTATGATCAACACTACACACTTAAAAATAAAAATTTTGAATATCAGATCATTAATTATTCTTCGCTGGATACTGCACGTGCTTTAATCGACCTTTACGACGTTTTATAGTGAAAAAGCAGCGACCTTTTTGTCGCTGCTTTTGTTTTAGTCTACTTCCATATTAAAGCAAACTCAATTGCTATTTGAGCAATGAAAGCCTTAGAATCTAAGGCAAGATGATCGGATAAAGAACGGGCTGTCCCAAGCTTCTTCACTCAAATGATCGGCAGCATAAAAGAAGTGACACACTTCAACTGATCGCAATTGAGCCCAGGCGGCTACGGCTGAACATTCCATATCGACACAGATACAGCCTTGCTCTTTTCGTTTTTTATACCGATCAATTGTTTCTCTGAAAATAGCATCCGTTGTCCAGGCCTTACCAATACGCGATGAAACCCCTTTTTGATTGAGGTATGATTGAAAATCTTCTAAGCTCCTTTTATTTACATCCAATTCATAGCTTGGTTTAAGATAGTGGAAAGAGGTTCCTTCATCACGCACCGCTCGATTTGGAATAATAATTGATACCTCTTCAATACTAGAGTCTAGCACACCACAGGTTCCAAATAAAACGAGGCGTTTCATACCCATTGCCCATAGGTGCTCCAGGACGCCTACACAAGCCGGACTTCCTACTTGAGAATTGAAAGCAGCAATCGTTTGTTTTCCAATTTGTAGCCGATAAATGGGAATCTCGCCATGAGCAGTAGAAGTGGAAGCAATCGCTTCATGTGGATAATCACTGATCATTCTTTGGAAAGTTAAGCAGGAAAAGCAAGAAACTACTGTGTCTGGAAAATTTACTACTTTCTCTGTGACTTCTTTAGGGTTAATAATAGCTTGGGGATTATGATCCCATTCATGTAAAGGTAAGTGGCTATTCATATCCTTCCTCCCAATTTTTTTCTATCTTACTAAATACTCTAGTTGTTAACAAGAGAAAGATAACTTTTCGCTATCCTTTGCAATCAATTTAATTAGTAGTGTCAACCGTAAATGAAAATGTCCTGAAATTTTAAAAATTTGCGGGATAAAA
>NZ_JBNUPJ010000041.1:0-3820 GCF_050409485.1 Facklamia sp. P12945 | reverse complement strand
TCCTTTCTATTTTAGTTACCACTTTTAATAGATCGGACTTTTGTGTTTTTGTGTACCAAAAAATAGGGTTGAAGAAATAGGGTTGAAGGAAGTGTTTTTCTTCCATCAACCCTATTTATTATAGAGCCTTTATTTAAAAGCAAAGTTGTGTTTGATATAATTATCTTTAAGAAATAAAAGACGAAAAATTTCAGCTGTTTTTGATGATTAGCTAAAATTATGGAGGAGATATTAATGACTTTATTAAAGATAGTATTGATTGGATTAGGAATTACTTTCTGCATGTTTGGATATCTAATCTATTTTAAAAAGAAATACAATCTAATCAATGGATTTGAATCAGATTATAAAGCTGGAAGTGACATAGAATCTTATGCACGTAGAGTTGGTTTAATTGAATTAGGGATTGGGGTTATCTTAATAATGGCTGGGATTATTCTGATCATTGTCAAATAGTAAGATTTAGCTTGTTATTGAGAGATAAAAGAATGGCATTTGATTACAGTAAGCTCTGGAAAATTTTAGAAGAGCGAAAAATGTATAAAGAAGATTTAAGAATTGAAGTAGGAAAGTCTTCAGCAAAACATGGCAAAAACAAAATTTTTAGTATGGATGTGTTGGGAATAGTTTATTAAGCTTTAGGTCGTAATGTTTGGGATATAGTAAATTGTGTGATTATCAAGTAGAAAATGGAGTAGATAAGATGAGTATACAAGAGAAGGAAAAAAGTACAGACCTATGGGTATATGATTTATTAAAAGAAGCAAATATTGACCTAGACCCACAAGGATCAACAATTAAAGAAATTAATGATGCCTTAAAGACTGCTTCAAAAAGGGGAACTGGTAATGTCGGTTATCCAGAATACACAGGTACAGTTAAGGACTTTTTGATTGTCATTGAAAATAAAGCTTCCGTTTCCAATCATGAGATAAGAACAAAAGAAGATTTAATTTCTGAAGAAACACAGGCTATCTGTGATTATGCAGTTAACGGAGCTTTGTTTTATGGTAAAAACCTAGCAAAAAATACATCTTATAAAAAAATTATAGCTATTGGTATTTCAGGGAATGAGAAGCGTCATAGGATAAGCCCTATATTTGTAGATGAAAGGGGCAATTATAAAGAACTACCAGAAGTTGAAAGTTTTATATTATTTAATGAAGATAATATAGATGAGTACTACATCAGAGAGATTTTAGAAGAAGACACCAATCAAGAAAAAGAAACAAAAGAAATTTTAAAAGATGCAGCAGAGCTTCATGAAGATTTGAGGAATTATGGTTCAATTCAAGATAAGGATAAGCCACTAATTGTTTCAGGAATACTACTGGCCCTAAGGGAGGCAGATTATGGTAATTTTTCTATTGGCAGTTTAATTGGTGATACAAATGAAAAAACTACCGATGGTCAAAAAATTTATAAGGCAATAAAAGATAATCTTGACCGAGCTAATGTTTCTCCCCAAGTAAAAAAAGACAAATTATTGAGTCAGTTTTCTGTAATTAGAGATAATACTTTAATTAATGAGGTGAATAACACCCTTGGTAAAACCCCATTAAAGCACTATACAGAATTTCTAGAAAAAAGAATCTATCAAAATATTAGATACAACAGAAATGGGGAAGACTATTTAGGAAGATTCTATGGAGAGTTCATGTCCTATTCTGGAGGAGATGGCCAGTCTTTAGGAATTATTCTTACACCAAAACATATCACCAGTTTATTCTGTGATTTATTAGATATAAAAAGCACTGACATCATATTTGATCCATGTTGTGGTACAGCTGGCTTTTTGATATCTGCTATGCACAATATGTTGAGTAAAACGGGAGATGTTCAAGAAAAAAGAGAAATAAAGAAAAATCAGCTCTTTGGGGTTGAGTCTCAATCCTATATGTTTACCATTGCAACGACCAATATGATTTTACGTGGAGATGGGAAAAGCAATTTAGAAAATGCGGATTTTCTAAGACTAAATCCTGCAAAAATCCAAAAGGAGTGGCATCCCACAATTGGTATGATGAATCCTCCATATTCTCAAGGGTCAAGTGCAAATAAAGATCTTTATGAAATTGCTTTTACGGAGCATCTATTGGACTGTATGGTTGAAGATGGAAAAGTTGCTATTATCGTTCCCCAATCTACCATGACGGGAAAAACAAAAGTCGAAAAGGAAATCAAGGCAAATATATTAAAAAACCATACCTTAGAGGGTGTTATTACCTTGAATAAAGATACTTTCTATGGAGTTGGGGTAAATCCTTGTATTGCTATATTCACAGCAGGTGTTTCTCACTATGAGAAAAAAGAGTGTAAATTTATAAATTTTGAAGATGACGGATATATGGTATCTAAGCATGTAGGCTTGGTTGAAACACCAAATGCAAAAGATAAAAAGCAGCACCTTCTTGATGTCTGGTTTGACCGTATAGATAGCGAAACAAAATTCTGTGTCAAAACGACAGTTGAAGCAGATGATGAGTGGCTACATTCTTTCTATTACTTTAACGATGAAATCCCTTCAGAAGAAGACTTTAGAAACACCATTGCTGATTACATTACCTTTGAAGTGAATATGATAACTCATGGAAGAGGATATTTATTTGGGATAGAAGATGAAGAAGATGAGAATGAATATGAGATTCATAGGGCAGAAGAATTGTTAGTTGCTGAGGAAGATGAGGTTTATGATGAAAAATAGACTATCCTTAAATGATGTGGAGTGGGGAGAGTTTTTTATTGGCGGTGAAGAAGGAATATTTAAGATTTCGTCAACAAGTAGTGGAATTGATAAAAACAAACTGAATTTAAATGCGGGGATGATTCCATATATAACAAGAAGTGATATGGATAATGGAATCAGCCTTTTTATTACAAAAGAACAAGATATTAGATATAGAATAGACGAAGGCAATGTTATAAGTATAGGTTTAGATACACAGACTGTTTTTTATCAAGAAAATCCATTTTATACAGGCCAAAACATACAAGTTCTTAATAATAAAAACCTAAATAAAAGAGTTGCTATGTTTTTAATCCCGCTACTCAAAATACAGATGCAAAAATTTAATTGGGGAGGTAATGGAGCGACGCTTGGTAGATTAAATAGGACAAAGATATTGTTGCCTGTGGATGCAAATGGTAAAGTAAACTGGCAATTTATGGAAGATTATATCAAACAAGAGCAAAAAGAAATTGCAGAGAATGTTATTAACTACTATGAACAAAAAATACTAGAAACAGCTTTTGATTTAGTTGGATTTGAAGATGTTGAGTGGAAAGTATTTCCATTTGATAAATTATTTAGAAAAATTCAAAGAGGGAAAAGACTTAAAAAAGCTGACCATATTGACGGAAATATAGCTTATGTTTCATCTACTGGCCTTAATAATGGGGTTGATGGATTTATTGGAAACAAAAAAGATGTTAGGTTTTTTAGAGAAAATTTAACAATAGCTAATAGTGGGAGTGTAGGTTCTTGTTTTTATCATCAGTATGAGTATATAGCAAGCGATCATGTAACATCACTAACATTAGAAAATGCAGATAAACATATTTATCTTTTCATGGCTACTATAATAAAAAGACTTGAAGAAAAATATTCATTTAATAGAGAGATTAATGATAAAAGAATTCGAACTGAAAAAATCATATTACCAGCAGATAAAAAGGGCAATCCACACTGGGACTATATGAGTAAATTTATGCAAAAGCTAGAAGTTGAAAAGCTTGAAAAAGCCCTTGAATATATATATATATATATCAGACTGAAGACAAACCCTTTGTGAGTTAATCTCAAATAAAGGGGTTGTCTTTA
>NZ_JBNUPJ010000040.1:0-3924 GCF_050409485.1 Facklamia sp. P12945 | reverse complement strand
TAGTGGGACATTTTGATTTGTGTTCTCTTGAGACATTATCATTTACGTTTAACACTATCCTTTGCAATCAATTTAATTAGTAGTTGATTGCTCTCTTCTATTTATCTATACTTAAAAAATAAAGGAGTGATAATTAATGAAGAAAAGGTTCAGTTTCCCTTTAATCTTTCTAGTAGGTATAGTGGCATCCCTTTTACTTCCTACCCATGCTCATGCTCAAAATAATAATTATTTCATTGAAGAGCATGCCCACGCTAAACCTAGTAAGAAAGACACTAATGTATTACTTAAACAAATTCAAACGGAAAACCGCTCCGTTGATTCAGTTACTCAAAACGTCGGACTTTATGTTGTCACCGCATCCGGTGAAGAGGAAAATTATTTTAGCCAAGCCGCAACGATTGAATTGCTCTTTGGAAACAATCAAACTATTCAAGGCGCTTATCTGTATTCTGAATATGACGAAAACGATCAGTTTCGCTATGAAGAGACTTTCTTGCCATCGAATAAAAAAGCGGTTTGGACGCGCTCTTCTGAAAATGAGGACTGGGTAGATCTATTAAAAGATTCGCTCGAACAAGAGGATTATTATGCTAACCCCAATTATCATCTTTTGTTTGAAACAATCATGGGGATGGCAGATAAACTAAAATTTTATGAAGATGAAACATCCTATCTATTATTTAATGACAACCAAACGCTAAATCTTTTTGATAAATTTCAGCCACATTATAGCCTATCTATTTCGGGTCTTGATTCAGATGATTTAATTACAGATATTTTGGTGACTTTTGATAAAGAAACTTTATTGCTTCAAGAATTTAATCTCTTATCTTACTATGAAGGTGACGAAGGATATGTCGAATTTAATGTGCTTTCATATATGGATCGGTGGAATGAATTTAGTAACGAAGATTTCTTCATGGAATCAGAAGATGACTTGGAAAATTTGGATGAATTGACTATTTAAATAAGTAAACAGCCCTAGCTAATGTCCTTGAGCATTGGCTAGGGTTTTTTAAGCGCCGTTAATAATTATTACTTTGATTCAAAGGATTTAAATAGATAGATTGTGCTGTTTCTTCAAAGCATTGTTTGTATTTCATTAAAGCAATGAATAAGAAAAAAATTTGACCAAAGGCAACCCCTTAAAATTTCTCTTGCCCAATAATTGAATAAGAGCATGAGTTTTTTCAATAGATATGATCGGTTAGCTAAAAAGTTCCCTCATGAATATAATTTAAAGTTTGCTCAAAGAGTGCATAAAGAATTTATGGTCGAACCAGAAGTCTATTAAAGTGCGCGATCAGCAGATGAAAAGAAATAAAATTATGGATAGTCTTGCTAATTAGGTTAAATAATAAGTGGGGCACTACTGCAATAGTAGATAAACACTATTATTTTATTTATAATTTAGACATAACTATAAAGGAGTGATTAGCAATGAAAGTAACGCGCGATTTCTACCGATTTGTAGTACTATTTATTGCCGTGTCCCTGCTACTCCCTGTTAAAGTAAATGCTAACAGTGATAATTTTTTTGCAGACTTCATAAATGAAGCAGAGCCTAGTCAATACGTCGCTAAAGAATTATTTGAGAAAATTGAAGCGGCAAATGATCAAGTTTCTTCCGTTAAAGAAAATGTCAGCCTTCATTCTGCTGTCGAAACAGATAAAGAAAACAACTATTCTCATCAGTGGGCACTTTTAGTCTTACTCTTTAATTCAGATCAAGCTATTAAAGCGGCTATTTTATACGCTGAGTACGAAGACAACGATCAAATCTTTTTTGAGGAGACCTTTCTACCCTCTGATGAAAAAGCAGTTTTAACACGTTCCTCTGAAAACGATGAATGGATCAATCAAATAGCAGAGTCTTCTGAAGAATTAGACTATTTTGCTAATCCACACTATCATTTATTAATAGACTCAATCGTAAATGTTTCTGAGGATTTAAAAGTGTACGAGGACGAAAATAACTACATCTTTTTAAACAATAGTCATGATATTAATCTTTTTGATGAATTTCAATCACACTATGATTTATATGTTACTGGACTTAATCCTGAAGATTTAACGACTGATATAATGGTTCGCTTCGATAAAGAAACCTTATTATTAAAAGAATTTTCTTTCATTTCATATTATAGAAACAATAATGATTATATCGAAATCAGCGTAAATACACTGATGGAAATGTGGAATGAATATCATGAAGATATGTTTAAGAAAGAAATCATAGATAATACCTATGACCTTGAGCAAGAATTAGAGGATATAAGAGACTCTATGAATCCAGATGATATCTAATTACAATCGTTCATAATGAAAGCTTACGCAAATTTGTATGCCGA
This sequence comes from Facklamia sp. P12945, assembly GCF_050409485.1. NCBI lineage: Bacteria > Bacillati > Bacillota > Bacilli > Lactobacillales > Aerococcaceae > Facklamia > Facklamia sp. P12945. The sequence goes on along the minus strand of NZ_JBNUPJ010000040.1, from coordinate 1,570 downwards.
CCCCCAAAAGTTAGAGTTACAAAACTCTCTTTTGGGGGTCACTTAATTGGATGGTGAGTATAATTTTTATTATCGTTTAACGATGATTGCGGCTGGTCCCCACGATCGCCTGAACAACGGCGTAAGATACTACATGTCCTTCATTTAATATTTTGAATTCATCTTCCAAGATTGCGGAAAACTCTTCCCCCTTCGCCAATCCTACGCTCTCGTATATCTTTCTGGTAAATACTTTTTCACTCTAATCGTTCAGCTGTAGGTTCAATGGTTTGTTTGACACCAAGATATAGACTCGCATAAATAGCACGGATTTCTTTATCTTCAAAAAAACTGCCAACTCCTCAATCAATTTTTTCCTTCAACCGTTAAAGGCGCTTGTCCATTTTTAACAGTAAGATCTCGGATTGAAAGTCTAACTATATAGATTCTCCTCAGATTTAATTAATCCTTTCGATTTGCTCATTCACGTCTTCAGCTTGATATTCTCTTTAGAATTTGAATCAATTCATATAAAGTTAAGTGTATATCCACAAAATGCTCTCCATAAAATTTAAGATACTTAATAGTATTCTAGTAACTCGGATAATGTTAAATCAATTCCTCGTTTTTTATAAAAATCTTTTCTTTCATTATATAATTTCTTAATAATTGTCTTTTTATCATTTTCACGTCCATGGTGCAGTTGCATATGACATGTGGGACATAAACACACAATATTTTCTGGGAAATCAATAGAGTAATCATAATTTAATTCAGCAAACATTGGTAATAAATGATGAGCCTCCATATAAGGCTTATTATTTTTAGTAAGAAAGGTTTTATGTTTTTTATTCACTTCACATTTCCAACCAGCATTTTCCTTTGCTTTTTGGGCATAATAACTATTTCTTGGAATTGTTTTTGAATCATATTTCTTGGGTTTCTTCTCCAATTTACCTTCAGGAATCTTTTTATCGGATGTATTGAAAGAATTTGATAGTTCTATAATTAATGAATCTTCTTGAGATTCTGTCAAAAAGTAATAAAATTTAAAAAAATGCATATAACTATTTAAAGTTGCATTAGGATATCTATTCTCTGCGAGATTATAAATTCTAAAACTTTCATGAAAGTCGGTATTTAATCTACTTATATTGTGAAAAGTATTTAAATCAAAAAATGAATTGATTTTATAATTGAATGTTTTTTCTGAAATAATTCCTAGTCTTATTAAATAATTTGTATAGGATCTACTTTTACCACTCGAAAGGTTTGTATTTGTGTGATTCAATATGTAATTGTAAAATATTTCTAGTTCATTTTTCAACCGTGCTTTAAAATGGATAAACCGAGTATCTGATGCAGGAATTTTGACAAAATTTTCCAATAGATTCTTCCTTTCAATAAAATGTTTACAATACCCATAGTTTAATATTTAAATTAAAATTAAAATAAATAAAATATAATTATCCTGTTATTTTTCTCCATTAATCTACCAAGTTGTTTTAATTACAATTTGTCGATAAAGTCCATATAATTGTGTAAAATAACTTAGTACAATGTTCATCACCATTAAAGCCTCATATAAGCC
>NZ_JBNUPJ010000039.1:0-4558 GCF_050409485.1 Facklamia sp. P12945 | reverse complement strand
CACCAGATCCAGATCCAACGCCAGATCCAGATCCAACGCCAGATCCAGATCCAACACCAGATCCAGATCCAACACCAGATTTAGACCAGACTACTCCTAAGGGTGAAGAAGTAACTGTCAATAAGTCAGGGATTTTACTGCCTAATACTGGTTCTGATGAAGGAGAATATGTAGCAATGGGTCTTACTTTACTGGCAATGGGCTTAGGAATTTCTGTAGCAGAATTAAAAAAACGCCTAAGTGAGAACCAATAAACTGTAGGCTAAGACGCTAGTGTAAGATCTTTAAATAGGACTCTCTTCATTCTTAAATGGATGAAGAGAGTTTTTAAATGGGCGAGTTGTTTTTAAAGACAGAAAGATATATGATTATTTATATAAAAATGATTGAGCTTAATAGCTTTATAGTTTCTTGAGGAGGATAGAAGTTATGGAAAACATACTTTATGGAGAATCACCGATTATTCATAAAAAGCCAATCAAAGATGGAGAGGGCAATGATATAGGTAAGACCATTATTATTGAAGATAATGAAGGAAATATCATTTTAAGTCAGAACATTTTGAATGATAGCAATGGGAAATCAGTAAAAGTTAATGTGAATCAATCAGAAAGAGAGGGTGTGTATGGATACACGGTCAATATTTTAAAGCCGACCGGGGAAGAAGAGAAGATATTTTTAGAAAACAAGTCAAGTAATCTTGAAAATGAGCAACCAGTTGTTGAAACTAAAGATTTGAAGGATTTTCAAGAACAAATTATTGGCAAAACATTTGTCATCAAAGATAGCCAAGAAAAGTTGATCGCCACTCACCATATTTTAAATGATCCCGATGGCAAAGAACCTGAGCTTAAAATTATTGCTGAGGGAACGGGTCATAAAGTGATTATTTATAAACCAGATGGTGACTTTGAAGAAGTTTTTGTGGAAAACAAAAAAGTTCCAACCATCGAAAAAATCCCTTTTAAGGATAATCAAGGAAGTATTATAGGATACACTGTTTTAGTTAAAGATGATGCAGAGCGAGTTTTATTGAACGAACATATTTTGATTGGCAAACAAGAAATAGCCCCAGATGTTAAAATCACTTATGATAAAGACGAAAACGGGGATCGAGGTTATTTAATTATAATTACGAATGCAGAGGGGTTGAAAAAAGAAACCTTTATAAAAAATGAAAAAGTCCCTACTATTGAACAGTCAGCATTTAAAGATAAAGAAGGAAACACCATAGGAACAACTATGACTTTAAAAAATGGAGATGGAGAATTGGTTTCGATTGAATATATTTTACATGACAAAGCCATTGAGAAAGTTGAATATTCTATTCAACCTAGCCAAAATGATAAGGGAGAAATAGGTCATTTAGTTATCATAGAAAATCCTGATGGTACAATTAGCAAAACTTTTGTAAAAAGTTAAAGAAAATATAAATACCATCGGATAAAGAGAGTTAAGGTATGATAAAGAGTCTTTGAATGGTGTTAATGAAAAAGGGACAAATTCTAAAGGTGGGAACAACTGAAGAAAAATATATTCTAACTATTGTTCAGAACACTTTTATATGGACCATCAGCCAGTGAAAAAGCCACCCAGCCTGTATGTAAAATGACGGAAAATTTAAGGTATAATTTTGCTATTTAGCGGGTAACAAAGTCGAAAAATGGGTGTTGATGAGTAATTGTTGTGATGGGCAAGTTGAGACCTTGATTATATGAGTTTAATCTTAATAAAACTCATCACTTTGACCCTCAAGCACAATAAAGTATTGGCTATCCTAAAAATAGTCAGAGCATGATAGGGATCAATAGAAAGCGCCAAAAAAGTTTTTTAATTCATTAATTCTTTATTATTATCAGTAAGTTAATAATTATTAAACTTTCGAAGGACAGAGCAAACTTTATTAAAAACTTCACAAAATTTTGAATCAGTGTTTACGGTGTAAGGATAAACATGATATACTAGACCTATATGAACTAACAAAGAAATGGGGAAATTGTAAATGTCTAAAACAATGGCGATTAATGCGGGTTCTTCAAGTTTGAAATTCCAAATCATAGAGATGCCTGAAGAAACAGTGGTTTCTAAAGGATTAGTTGAACGTATTGGATTAAGCGATTCAAAATTAGAAATTAAATATACGGACGCTAATGGTGAAGATCAAAAGTTTCAAATAGTCGAAGATATTGCAGATCATGCTCGTGCAGTGGATTTATTACTAACTAAACTTCTAGACTTAGGAGTTATCACAAACTTTGAAGAAATTACCGGTGTCGGACACCGTGTAGTAGCTGGTGGAGAACTCTTCAAGGAGTCTACTCTAGTAGATGAGCAAGTTATCAAAAACATTGAAGAATTGGGAGATTTCGCCCCCTTACATAACCCTGCGGAAGCAGTCGTAATTCGTGTATTCCAAGAAAAATTACCACATGCTACCATGGCAGCAGTCTTTGATACTTCTTTCCATACTTCAATGCCGGCTGAAAATTATTTATACAGCATTCCGTACGAATACTATGAAAATTACTCCGTTCGTAAATATGGAGCTCATGGGACAAGTCACCAATTTGTGGCCCACCGTGCAGCTGAAATCGTAGGTAAGCCCATTGAAGATCTTAAAATTATCACTTGTCATTTAGGGAACGGAGCTTCAATTACTGCTGTGGAGAAAGGGAAATCTGTTGATACTTCAATGGGCTTCACTCCACTAGCTGGCTTAACAATGGGAACACGTGTCGGTGATATCGATGCATCTGCAATTCCATTCATCATGCAAAAGGAAGGTATTGAAAGCATTGAAGAGATGGTAACTATCTTCAATAAAAAATCTGGTTTACTCGGTATTTCAGGTGTCTCATCCGATATGCGTGATGTGGAAGAAGCTGCAGAAGCAGGAAACGAACGTGCACAACTAGCTCTAGATATTTTCTTCAATCGTATTATTAAATACATTGGACAATATGTAGCAGTGATGAATGGTGTAGATGTGATTGTCTTTACTGCCGGTATCGGTGAAAACTCTAAAGAAACACGTGAAATCACTATGAGAAACTTTGGTTATATGGGTGTTAAGATTGACGAAGAGCGTAATAACACACGCCAAGAAGCCATCGTTTCTACAGATGATTCTACGGTAACAGTTATCAACATTCCTACTAACGAAGAAATTGCGATTGCTCGTGACGTTGAGCGTCTTAAAAATCAAAAATAATCATTAAGATAAGTTGGTTTGAACGTTATTCTCATTTGAGAATGACGTTCTTTTGGTATATTATTAAGGGAAGAAAATAAAGAAGTCTAGAGATACCAAACTGAAGGAGACACATGAATGGCTGAAAATATTATTATAGATGAGCAAGCGATCAATAGAACTCTAAAGAGAATGGCCCACGAAATTGTCGAACGGAATCCGAACGTCCAAGAATTAGTATTAGTAGGAATTAAAACAAGAGGCATATATTTAGCCCATCGTTTAGCTGAAAAAATTTCGCAAATTGAAGCTATTCAAGTAGAGCTAGAAGAGTTAGATATTTCTTTTTACCGTGATGATTTGACCCACAAGTTTAAAAATGAAGCCCCTGTTGTTCAACCCCCTCACTTTTCTCACTCAATGCGTGATAAAGTTGTGATTATGGTGGATGATGTTTTATATACAGGTCGAACCATTCGAGCAGGACTGGATGCGATTCTATCGTCAGATCGTCCAGCCAAAATTCAATTGGCAATACTGGTGGATAGAGGTCACCGTGAACTCCCAATTCGCGCTGATTTCGTCGGTAAAAATATCCCGACATCCAGCGAAGAAAAAGTGGCAGTCAAATTAAATGAAGTAGACCAAGCAGAAGAAGTCGTTATCTTACGTAAATAAACGAAGCCCTTCAAAGTTATTAGCTTTGAAGGGCTTTTAATTTGAATGAGTTAATGCGACCTAAGAGTAAAGTAGATGAGCACAGAGACCATGGTAATCAAAATCAAAACAAGGACTAGCCAGACAAGACTCCAAATTTTTAATTGTAAATAGATTAAGATAAAGCCTAAAATAGCTAATAAAAAAAAGGTTAGTGCGATTAAATTGAAAATCCTAAGGTCTTGTAGCTTGAGCAATTTTAGTAAGGAATGTCGGAAGTAAAAAATATAGAGGGCCAAAATCACTAATATCGATGGGAAGGCATAGAGCAAAGCTTGTAGCATTATTAACCTCAATTCTATCTAAAGATTCATTAAAAAAGAGCTGGCAATTGCCAGCTCTCAAAATATATCCGAATCGTGCCGATTCAATAAAGCTAGGTTGAACCCGCTAGCAATCAGGTGGGGTTCTCACGAAATGCTTCTGACTTCCACATGCGATGGCTTGTCATAGGTATTCGATTGAAGAATCCCTAATGTAAAATGTTCGGTCAACACATTGACTATCTCTCGAACACATCAGATATATTTCCTATGTACCTAGTATAACACGATGAGATTGAATTGCAATAGTTTTGTTTGAAAAAATGAAAGCATTGTCTAGAGTTGTCAAACATATGTTACACAAGGTGCTTCTAAATGGGCATGCTTA
>NZ_JBNUPJ010000038.1:0-5059 GCF_050409485.1 Facklamia sp. P12945 | reverse complement strand
TAAAGACAACCCCTTTATTTGAGATTAACTCACAAAGGGTTTGTCTTCAGTCTGAGATAAGCTCAGCTGCTGAGCTTATCTTTTTTTAGCTTATAAATGACTTGGTTTTTTTGGAGGAACGGAAATTTCATCAGTTTGTGGTTGTGCGTGCGCAATTCGGCTTGCAGCGGCAGCGGCTAAGGCACCCACGATGTCATCAATAAATGTATTGCACCGCTGATCTTTTTCATCATTTAGTTTACCAATAATGCCCGGTTTAAGCTTATCTAAATAACCGAAATTAGTAAGACCGATTGATCCATAAACATTGACGATTGATAGAGTCAGAATTTCATCTATTCCATAGAGGCTCTCATCACGCATTAATAAGTCACATAGAAGTGGAGACAAAAGTCCTTTTTCAGCAGCAATATCTAATTCAATTCCAGTTATAATAGCATTTTGAACTTCTCGTTTTTGCATCACAGCATGTAAATTATCAATGCAGTCTTGCAAAGTTAAAGTCTCAACATAAGTATTTTGTAAATCGTAGACGATTTTAGCGATTTCTTCGATGCTAACACCTCTTTCAGCTAGCAATTCATAGGATCTGGATTCTAGGTGTTTTAAGTGAATATAATCTTTAGTCATTGAATTCTCCTTCAAAAATAGTTGATGAATGTAAGGGCGACGGTCGATAATTAGGATCGATGAAGTGTAAGGCTTGATTAACAGCTAATAAGGCTTCCCCAAATCCAGCTGCAATGATCTTTACCTTACCAGGATAGTCAGCAATATCCCCAACAGCGAAAACACCAGGCAAATTAGTTTCCATTAATGATGAAACTTTGATTTGGTTGCGAGAAAGCTTGAGTCCCCAATCTTTTATATGGCCTAAAGAATTAGAAAAGCCATAATTGACAATTAATTGATCGAGGCAAAGTGCTACTATTTTTTTTGATTTCACCTGCTGAAGCTTGAGTGATTCGAGCTGGTGATTTTTACCCTCTAAGGTTAAAATTTTATAGGGGGTTAGAATTTTAACAGACGAGGCATGTAATTTGGATACTGAGCTTTCTAAAGCTCGAAAGTTTTCACGTCGGTGTATTAAATAGACTTCTTTAGCAATTGGTTCTAGGGTGAGTGCCCAATCAACTGCAGAGTCTCCTCCTCCACATACTGCTATCCTCTGATGCTTAAAATGTTCAGGTTTTTTAACAATATAATGTAAGGAATGATTTTCGAAATGATTCGCATTATCCATTCCAAGCTTTCGGGGTTGAAAAGCTCCATTACCTGCTGCAATGATAACGGTCTTTGAGTAATAAATTTCTTTACTAGTTTGAATTGTATAGATGCCATCTTCTCTGGGAGAGAGATTTAAGACTTCTTCTCCCAAAGAAATATCTGGTTTAAAATGATTGACCTGTTCAAATAGTTTTTGACTCAAAATATTCCCCTTAATCGAAGGATAGGCAGGAATATCGAAAATCAACTTTTCACCATAAAGATGATTTGGTTGCCCCCCCACCTCCTCAAGTGACTCAATAATTTTTACTTTTGCGTTTCGCATATGAGCGAAGAAAGCGGTATAAAGGCCTACAGGGCCTGCACCGATAATTGTTATATCATAAATATTTTCCATAATTTCTGCCTTTCTAATAAAAAAACGCAAGGAATACTAAGCGCATGACTACTGCCACAAATCCGCCTGTAATAATACCTGCAAATACTTCTGTTGGTTTATGTCCAAGGTATTTAGTAACTATAAGGTCTTGATAATTATCAATAATTTCAGTTTCAAATTCAGAGTCTTCTAGTTTTTCTTTAATTGATTGAACATTTATATCCTCATAATTTGATTGAGAGAGACGTTTAACGATAGCATCAATTACAAGGCCTTGTTCACCACTTTGACGTCTGACCCCCATAGAATCGAACATGATAATAACACCGAATACAGTTGCTATGGCTACGTGTGCTGAAGCAAAACCGTATTCAAATATAAGACTGGCAATTAAACTTGCGACGGCAGCCGAATGCGATGAGGGCATGCCACCAGTAGAAGTGATTATATCTAATTTAGGACTTCGCTTTGAATAATAGGCAATTGGATATTTAATCATTTGCGCGAAAAAAATGGCGGTAAAAGCAGCAATTAATGGGTAATTCATAGCATCCTTATCCTTCTTTTTATTTTTAACACTAACTATCTTAACAAAAATAAGACCCTTTAACTATAAATTTAGTTTTTTTTCGAGTAAAATGATAGAGAAAATAGATATAAGGAGCGATAAAATGAATAATTTTCCACAATTAAAGACAGAGGAAATACAAAGTCAAGTTGTTTTACATACTAATAAGGGTGACATTGAATTAGCATTATTTAAAGAACAAGCACCCAGGACAGTCGAAAACTTCATTACTTTAGCTGAAGAAGGCTACTATGATGGCGTGATTTTTCATAGAGTTATTAAAGATTTTATGATCCAAGGAGGAGACCCAACAGGAACAGGCATGGGTGGTGAAAGCAAATGGGGAGAAAGTTTTGAAGATGAATTTTCAATGCATCTTTTTAACTTTTATGGAGCTCTTTCAATGGCTAATGCAGGACCAAATACAAATGGCAGTCAATTTTTTATTGTAACTGCACCAAATGTACCGGCTGATATGCTCCAACAGTTAAAAGACTTAGGGTTCCCTGATGAAGTTGTGAAGGCTTATGAAGAAAAAGGAGGAACCCCTTGGTTGGATCAACGCCATACTGTCTTTGGTCAAGTCGTTGGAGGTATGGAGAATGTTTTAGCTATCCAAAATGTTACAACAGGGCCTCAAGACAAACCGGTTGAAGATGTGATGATTGAATCCGTTACCGTTTCTAAATAAGTGAGAAAGTACGGTAATCGATATGAAGTTTAAAATAGGAGATATTATTGAAGGAGAAGTAACCGGTATCCAGAACTATGGTATTTTTATAAAGCTTTCTGATGAAGAACAGGGTCTAGTGCATATTTCCGAATGTAAACATGGATATGTAGGGGCTTTAGATGAATTCATTAATATTGGAGAAAAAGTTAAAGTAGTTGTAATTGATATTGATGAATACAGTAAGAAAATTTCTTTATCCATGCGAGCACTAGATAAAATTAACACCCCATTGTTTCCTGTTAGAAATCGAAGAAAAAAAAGACGGAATTTACCAGACATAGGATTTAAGACCATAGCAGATAAGATGCCACAATGGATTGATCAGGCAATGCATTCTATTGAAGAAAATGAGTTTAATACCAAGATAGAAGTTTAGGAGGTTTATAAATGGAAACAATTAGCTTTGATTATTCGAAGGCTTTGAACTTTTTTCAAGAAAAAGAAATGGAGCACTTAAGTGGGTTCGCAGAATCCTCTTTACGTGAACTTAAAGAAAAAACAGGGGCAGGTTCTGAATTTACGGATTGGATTGATTGGCCACTTGATTTCCCCCAATCCGAAATAGAGCGAATTAAAGGAGTAGCTCAAAAAATTCAAAAGAACTCGGAAGTATTAGTAGTAATCGGCATAGGCGGATCCTATTTAGGAGCTAAAGCAGCCATAGATTTTTTAAACCATACTTTTTATAATATGATGGCTCCAAGCAAAAGTTTGCCTCAAATACTTTTTGCTGGTAACAACATATCATCCACTTACTTGAATGATTTAATAGAAGTAATTGGAGAGCGTGATTTCTCTATTAATATCATCTCTAAATCAGGAACAACTACGGAACCAGCAATTGCTTTTCGGGTTTTAAAAGAAAAACTAATCAAAAAATATGGAAAAAAAGAAGCTTATCAAAGAATTTATGCGACAACCGATCAAGCTAAAGGAGCATTAAAAAAAGAAGCCCAACAAAATAATTATGAGTCTTTTGTAATCCCAGATGGTATCGGTGGGCGCTTCTCGGTTTTAACACCAGTGGGCTTGCTTCCGATTGCTGTAAGTGGTGCAAGCATAGAAAGGCTGATTGAAGGGGCAAAAATTGCTAGAGAGCTTTATCTAAATGAGGATTTAGCAAAAAATCAAGCCATGCAGTATGCTGTTATAAGAAATATTTTCTATCGCAAAGGAAAGGTCAATGAATTGTTAATCAACTATGAACCAGCTTTACAAGCTTTCGGTGAATGGTGGAAACAGTTATTTGGCGAGTCTGAAGGAAAAGATCATAAAGGAATTTTCCCATGTTCAGCTAACTTTTCAACAGACCTACATTCAATTGGTCAAATTATTCAAGATGGCCAACGAAATATATTTGAGACGGTATTAAACTTCCAAAAAGTTAGGAAAGATTTAACAATCCCTCAATTAGAAGAAGACGTTGACGGTCTTTCATATTTAGAGGGAGAAAAAATGTCAACCGTTAACCAAATGGCTTATCAAGGAACTATGATTGCCCATACGGACGGAGAGGTACCTAATCTTATTATTAACATTCCAGCAATGAATGAAGAAAGCCTCGGTCAAATGATTTATTTCTTTGAAATGGCAGTCGCTATTTCTGGATACCTTAATGGTGTCAACCCATTTGATCAGCCGGGAGTCGAAGCCTATAAACGTAATATGTTTGCCTTACTTGGTAAAGATGGTTATGAAGAATTAACAAAGGAACTTAGTCAAAGAATATAGAATTATCAATCGATAATAAAAGTTAAAACATTTGAGATGGTCGGACTATAGATCGTCTCAAATGATTTTTATTCATCAGAGGTTATTGATAAAATTGAAGAACAAAAAAGAATTCACAAAAAATTTAGAAAAAGTTAAAAAAGCTATTGACTTAAGCTAACAACCCATGCTATATTAATTCTTGTCGTCACGAACGAAGAGCAATGCATCTTGAGTTGCTAAAAATAAAAAACTTTGAAAAGTATTTGACATTAACAAACAACTCATGTTATATTATTTCTTGTCGTCACAAACGACCGAAACGAAAGAAAAAAAGTTTAAAAAAACTTTTTAAAAAGGTTTGACAAAAAGTCTAACCCATGCTATTATATAGAAGTTGTCACTTATGGCAGCGAAGCTCATTGAAAACTGAACAAAGACA
>NZ_JBNUPJ010000037.1:0-5135 GCF_050409485.1 Facklamia sp. P12945 | reverse complement strand
TATATAGAAGTTGTCACTTATGGCAGCGAAGCTCATTGAAAACTGAACAAAGACAAACACCAAAATGTGTAAGGGTCTATTCGTTAAACCGGATAGAAACAACCGAATATAATTCGAGACATACTGCAGACCAGCAGTAAAAAAAATCAATAGCTAGTAATAGTAATGAGCAAAAGCTCAAATTCTTTCATGAGAGTTTGATCCTGGCTCAGGACGAACGCTGGCGGCGTGCCTAATACATGCAAGTCGAACGAACCGCGAGAGAACTTGTTCTTTCAAGGTTAGTGGCGCACGGGTGAGTAACACGTGGAGAACCTACCCTTCAGCGGGGGATAACCATTGGAAACGATGACTAATACCGCATAGAATCGCAGATCGCATGATCAACGAAGGAAAGACGGCTTCGGCTGTCACTGAAGGATGGCTCCGCGGTGCATTAGCTAGATGGTGGGGTAAAAGCCTACCATGGCCATGATGCATAGCCGACCTGAGAGGGTGATCGGCCACATTGGGACTGAGACACGGCCCAAACTCCTACGGGAGGCAGCAGTAGGGAATCTTCCGCAATGGACGCAAGTCTGACGGAGCAACGCCGCGTGTGTGAAGAAGGTCTTCGGATCGTAAAGCACTGTTGTTAGAGAAGAACGACCGAATGAGTAACTGCATTCGGAGTGACGGTATCTAACCAGAAAGCCACGGCTAACTACGTGCCAGCAGCCGCGGTAATACGTAGGTGGCAAGCGTTGTCCGGATTTATTGGGCGTAAAGGGAGCGCAGGCGGTGACTTAAGTCTGATGTGAAAGCCCACGGCTCAACCGTGGAGGGTCATTGGAAACTGGGTCACTTGAGTATAGAAGAGGAAAGTGGAATTCCATGTGTAGCGGTGAAATGCGTAGATATATGGAGGAACACCAGTGGCGAAGGCGACTTTCTGGTCTATAACTGACGCTGAGGCTCGAAAGCGTGGGGAGCAAACAGGATTAGATACCCTGGTAGTCCACGCCGTAAACGATGAGTGCTAAGTGTTGGAGGGTTTCCACCCTTCAGTGCTGGAGTTAACGCAATAAGCACTCCGCCTGGGGAGTACGGTCGCAAGACTGAAACTCAAAGGAATTGACGGGGACCCGCACAAGCGGTGGAGCATGTGGTTTAATTCGAAGCAACGCGAAGAACCTTACCAGGTCTTGACATCTGCTGCATAGCCTAGAGATAGGTGAAGTCCTACAAGACAGCAAGACAGGTGGTGCATGGTTGTCGTCAGCTCGTGTCGTGAGATGTTGGGTTAAGTCCCGCAACGAGCGCAACCCCTATCATTAGTTGCCAGCATTCAGTTGGGGACTCTAGTGAGACTGCCGGTGACAAACCGGAGGAAGGTGGGGATGACGTCAAATCATCATGCCCCTTATGACCTGGGCTACACACGTGCTACAATGGATGGTACAACGAGCAGCGAACTCGCGAGGGTAAGCGAATCTCTGAAAGCCATTCTCAGTTCGGATTGTTCTCTGCAACTCGAGAGCATGAAGCCGGAATCGCTAGTAATCGCGGATCAGCACGCCGCGGTGAATACGTTCCCGGGTCTTGTACACACCGCCCGTCACACCACGAGAGTTTGTAACACCCGAAGCCGGTGGCCTAACTTATAGAGGGAGCCGTCGAAGGTGGGATAGATGATTGGGGTGAAGTCGTAACAAGGTAGCCGTATCGGAAGGTGCGGCTGGATCACCTCCTTTCTAAGGAGTAGTTGGAACCTACACGAAAGGTTACTGTCTTTGTTTAGTTTTGAGTGAGCTTCTTTATGAAGCAACTCAATCGATCATTGAAAACTGAATACACCAAACAAGATTGATCATATTCTCGATGCGAGGTATGACAATCACATTATTTCTTAAAAAAAAGATATAATGAACCGAGAAATTGACCGAGTCTATGAGTAACATCATAGAGTTAAAAAATAAGCGAAAATATTGTGGTTAAGCAATAAAGGGCGCACGGTGAATGCCTTGGCACTAGGAGCCGATGAAGGACGCGACGAACAGCGATATGCTTCGGGGAGCGGTAAGTACGCTAAGAACCGGAGATTTCCGAATGGGGGAACCCAATGATTGTAGAAGATCATTATCCGCAAGGAAGGTAGACGCAGAGAACTGAAACATCTAAGTACCTGCAGGAAAAGAAAATAAGAATGATTCCCTAAGTAGCGGCGAGCGAACGGGGAAGAGCCCAAACCAGCGTGCATGCACGTTGGGGTTGTAGGACTCCACTACGAGACCAGACGATTTAGTAGAAGCCCATGGGAAGGGGCGGCAGAGAGGGTGAGACCCCCGTATGCGAAAGATCAACTGGCTCAGGAGTATCCTGAGTACGGCGGGACACGAGAAATCCCGTCGGAATCCACCAGGACCATCTGGTAAGGCTAAATACTCCCTAGTGACCGATAGTGAACCAGTACCGTGAGGGAAAGGTGAAAAGCACCCCGGAAGGGGAGTGAAAGAGTACCTGAAACCGTGTGCTTACAAGTAGTCAGAGCCCGTTAAGGGGTGATGGCGTGCCTTTTGTAGAATGAACCGGCGAGTGACGATAGTTGGCAAGGTTAAGTAGAAGATACGGAGCCGTAGCGAAAGCGAGTCTGAATAGGGCGTTAGTCAGGTGTCGTCGACCCGAAACCAGGTGACCTACCCATGTGCAGGTTGAAGGTGTGGTAAGACGCACTGGAGGACCGAACTCACATACGTTGAAAAGTGTGGAGATGACGTGTGGGTAGCGGAGAAATTCCAATCGAACCTGGAGATAGCTGGTTCTCTCCGAAATATATTTAGGTATAGCCTCAGAGTAAGAGATGTGGAGGTAGAGCACTGTTTGGACTAGGGGCCCTTTCGGGTTACCGAATCTAGATAAACTCCGAATGCCACAAACTCATCTCTGGGAGTCAGACTGCGAGTGATAAGATCCGTAGTCGAAAGGGAAACAGCCCAGACCACCAGCTAAGGTCCCAAAGTAACTGTTAAGTGGAAAAGGATGTGGGGTTGCCTAGACAGCTAGGATGTTGGCTTAGAAGCAGCCATCATTTAAAGAGTGCGTAATAGCTCACTAGTCGAGTGACCCTGCGCCGAAAATGTACCGGGGCTAAACAGTCCACCGAAGCTGTGGATTCTAATTTATTAGAGTGGTAGGAGAGCGTTCTATGTGCGGCGAAGCTGTACCGTAAGGAGCAGTGGAGCGCATAGAAGTGAGAATGCCGGTATGAGTAGCGAAAGACGGGTGAGAATCCCGTCCACCGATTGACTAAGGTTTCCAGGGGAAGGCTCGTCCTCCCTGGGTTAGTCGGGACCTAAGCAAAAGCCGAACGGCGTATGCGATGGACAACAGGTAGAGATTCCTGTACTTGGGAAATACGATTTAAGCAATGGAGGGACACAGGAGGTAAATCCACGCAGACTGATGGAAATGTCTGTAGAAGCAACGAGTGAGATGGTGAGTCAAATGCTTACGATTAATGATGAGTTGTGACCTGGAGCGAAATAATAGTAGCGAAGGTGGATAATCAAACTGTCGAGAAAAGCTTCTAGCTAGTATAACCAACCCGTACCGCAAACCGACACAGGTAGTCAAGTGGAGAACACTAAGGTGAGCGAGAGAACTCTCGTTAAGGAACTCGGCAAAATGACCCCGTAACTTCGGGAGAAGGGGTGCTGACGCAAGTCAGCCGCAGTGAATAGGCCCAGGCGACTGTTTATCAAAAACACAGGTTTCTGCTAAATCGCAAGATGACGTATAGGAGCTGACGCCTGCCCGGTGCTGGAAGGTTAAGAGGAGCGCTTAGCGCAAGCGAAGGTGCGAATTGAAGCCCCAGTAAACGGCGGCCGTAACTATAACGGTCCTAAGGTAGCGAAATTCCTTGTCGGGTAAGTTCCGACCCGCACGAAAGGCGTAACGATCTGGGCACTGTCTCAACGAGAGACTCGGTGAAATTATAGTACCTGTGAAGATGCAGGTTACCCGCGACAGGACGGAAAGACCCCATGGAGCTTTACTGCAACTTGATATTGAGTGTTTGTGTGACATGTACAGGATAGGTAGGAGTCAAAGAGCTGTGTACGCCAGTATGCAAGGAGACGTTGGTGGGATACTACCCTTGTAATATGAACCCTCTAACTCGCGTGAAGAACACGGAAGACAGTGTCAGGTGGGCAGTTTGACTGGGGCGGTCGCCTCCTAAAGAGTAACGGAGGCGCCCAAAGGTTCCCTCAGAATGGTTGGAAATCATTCGTAGAGTGCAAAGGCAGAAGGGAGCTTGACTGCGAGACCAACAAGTCGAGCAGGGACGAAAGTCGGGCTTAGTGATCCGGTGGTACCGCATGGAAGGGCCATCGCTCAACGGATAAAAGCTACCCTGGGGATAACAGGCTTATCTCCCCCAAGAGTTCACATCGACGGGGAGGTTTGGCACCTCGATGTCGGCTCATCGCATCCTGGGGCTGAAGTCGGTCCCAAGGGTTGGGCTGTTCGCCCATTAAAGCGGTACGCGAGCTGGGTTCAGAACGTCGTGAGACAGTTCGGTCCCTATCCGTCGCGGGCGTAGGAAATTTGAGAAGAGCTGTCCTTAGTACGAGAGGACCGGGATGGACACACCGCTGGTGTACCAGTTGTTCCGCCAGGAGCATTGCTGGGTAGCTATGTGTGGGATGGATAACCGCTGAAAGCATCTAAGCGGGAAGCCAGCTTCAAGATGAGATTTCCCATTCGCAAGAAGTAAGACCCCTGAGAGACGATCAGGTAGATAGGCTAGAAGTGGAAGTATAGCGATATATGGAGCGGACTAGTACTAATCGGTCGAGGACTTAACCATGAGATTTCAAGGTAAGTAGAGGTGTATTCAGTTTTGAGTGATTGAGAGATTGCTCAAGATAACGATGAGATGACACTGTGTGGTGATGATGGCAAGAAGGACACACCTGTACCCATGCCGAACACAGCAGTTAAGCTTCTTAGCGCCGATGGTAGTTGGACCTTTGGTCTTGTGAGAGTAGGACGTTGCCACGCGTGTCATATCAAAGTTATTCCGCCATAGCTCAGCTGGCAGAGCGCATGACTGTTAATCATGATGTCGTAGGTTCGAGCCCTACTGGCGGAGT
>NZ_JBNUPJ010000036.1:0-5459 GCF_050409485.1 Facklamia sp. P12945 | reverse complement strand
AGACAGCTATCAACAGGATAGGTCAGTGTACACTTTATGTGAAGCTTATTTTTGATCGTTTCCACACAATTATCAGATAATTTTACGTTAGGGTCTTTTATATGGAGTATCATGAGTCATAACACAGAGTCCTTTCTATTTTAGTTACCACTTTTAATAGATCGGACTTCTGTGTTTTTGTGTACCAAAAATAGGATGGAAGGAAGTGTTTTTTTCTTCCATCCACCCTGTTTATTATAGAACCAAAACAATAAAGCCCTTCAAGTAGTTTCTTCTAACTTGCGTGAGGGGCTTTACTATTGATAGAGCTTTCTATAAAATATTCTATGATTTTCCTACTACTTAAGCTATGCTATACTTAATTTATTCGATTTTAAAGGCGGTGAAGCAGTGAAAAATAATCCAGAGCACTTATTTGTTATCGGAGATATCCACGGAATGAGTGATGAATTAGATCAACTATTAGCAAGTTGGATACCTGAAGAAGAGCGATTGGTCTTTATTGGAGATTATATTGATCGTGGCTATGATAGTTTAGCTGTTTTAAACCGTGTATGGCAACTTCAAAAAGAAAAGAATGCCCTCTGTTTAAGAGGGAACCATGAATCCATGCTCTTAAATTTTTTGCGAAGCCCGCATAATTTTTTTAATCATTACATTATGAATGGTGGAATAGCGACTATTTGTCAGTTATTAAATATTCCTGAAGAGAAAGTCGTAAAATCACAAGCCAGACGACTAGCTCGTCAAATTAAACAGACTTATCCTAAGCTGGAAACTTGGTTAGAGGGTCTCCCTTATTATTTTGAATATGGAGAATTCATTATTGTTCATGCTGGTGTAGATTTGTCGCTTGAAAACTGGAAAAACACTTCTGATCACGATTTTCTGTGGATTAGAGACAGCTTTCATCAAACAAAGAATTCTACCGGTAAACAAATTATTTTTGGACACACTCCAACTATGGTGCTTCATCATAATTACTATAATTCCAATGTTTGGCGTAAAGATATGAAATGGGGAATTGATGGTGGTTGTGTCTTTGGAGGAGAACTGCATGCTATGAAAGTTAGTAAAACGGCAGTAATTCAGATATATTCCGTCCCAGTTTTAGAAGGAGAATGATAGGATGAATAATGAAAACAATCAAGCAAATATTATCAAATCCATTAGCAACGAATTAAATATAGAAGTCAATCAAATTAATGCGGTTCTTAATTTATTGGAGGAAGGGAATACAATCCCTTTTATTTCACGTTACCGTAAAGAAATGACTGGGTCTCTTGATGAGGTTCAAATCTATGATATCGATAAACAGTATCAGTATGCTTTAAATCTCCATCAACGCAAAGAGGATGTCTTAAAAGCGATTGAGGAACAAGGGAAGCTGGATGCTGACCTTCAAGAAAATATTGAACAGGCACAGACATTACAACAAGTAGAAGACTTATATCGTCCCTTTAAGAAAAAACGTCGGACTAAAGCGATGGTGGCTATTGAGAATGGTTTAGAACCTTTAGCAAGTTGGATGCTAACTAATAAAGACTTAGATGTTCCACTGGAGCAAGAGGCCGAAAAATATCTTAACGAGTCGGTTTCATCAGTTGACAAAGCACTCGAAGGAGCCCATGAGATTATTGCTCAAGAAATATCGGATCGAGCAGATTTCCGAGAATTTATTCGAAAATATACAAAATATAATGCCTATTGGACCACTACTTTAAAAGAGCAAGACATTGACGAACGTGGAGTTTATCAAATGTATTACGATTTCCAAGAAAAACTAATGAAAATTGCTGAATATCGTGTCTTAGCCTCCAATCGTGGTGAAAAAGAAGGGGTTCTTTCAGTTAAAATCCAAGTAGATGAGGAACCGGCGCTTCAGTATATAGAAAAGCATATTCTAGATGAAGAACTGCCTAACCAACAAAAAGAGCGGATTGAGTTAGCAATTAAAGATGCCTATAAACGGTTTATTCAGCCGGCAATTGAGCGTGAAATTAGGAGTGAACAAACTGAAAGGGCAGATCGCCATGCGATTGCTATTTTTGGAGAGAACTTACGTCATTTACTTTTACAGCCTCCAATGAAGGGCTTTCGCGTACTCGGATTAGACCCTGCTTATCGTACGGGGTGCAAATTGGCGATTATTTCAGAAACTGGTCGTGTGCTAGATAAGGGTGTAATCTATCCGCATCCACCTGCAACTGACTATAAGCGCCAACAAGCAGCGACTATTTTAAAGTCAATGATTGAACAACATCAAGTTGATGTTATTGCTATTGGTAACGGAACAGCAAGTAGAGAATCTGAAGTCTTTGTAAGTGAAGTAGTTAAGCAGATTGACCGGTCTATTCGGTTTATAGTTGTTAATGAGGCAGGCGCTTCTGTATATTCAGCTAGTAAAATAGCTCGTGAAGAATTTCCTGATTATCAAGTAGAAGAAAGAAGTGCAGTTTCTATCGCAAGAAGATTGCAAGATCCTCTAGCAGAGTTGATAAAAATTGATCCGAAATCAATGGGAGTCGGACAATACCAGCACGATGTTAGCCAAAATTTATTGGCAGATGAATTGGATTTTGTCGTTAATATGACAGTCAATCAGGTAGGAGTCGACATTAATACTGCTAGTATTCAATTATTAGAACGTGTATCTGGAATGACCCATGCAACAGCTAAGAATGTGATTCTTTTAAGAGATGAGATTGGTAGGTTTGAGGATCGAAAACAGATTAAAAAAGTGAAACGCATGGGACCAAAAACCTATGAACAAGCTGTTGGTTTCTTACGCATTATAAAAGGAACAAACCCTCTAGATCAGACCTCTATTCACCCAGAATCATACGCAATTGCAGAACGGATTCTAGAAGATAATGGCTTGTCTTTAGATGAAATAGGTCAAGTAGAAAGCAGTCAAATTTTAAAATCTTTAGACACCCAGCAGATTGCTCAAACTTATCAAATTGGAAAAGAAACAGCCAAGGATATCTTGGAAGGCTTGATAAATCCTAGTCAAGATATTCGAGATGGTCAGGATGCGCCTATTTTAAGAGACGATGTTTTGAAGCTGGAAGACTTAGAGGAAAATATGCAGTTACAGGGTGTTGTAAGAAATGTTGTCGACTTTGGCGTTTTTGTTGATATTGGAGTTAAACAGGACGGACTTATCCATATATCTAAATTAAGTTCACCAAAAGGTCGATTCATTAAGCATCCTTCTGAGCTAGTAGCCGTGGGAGATATTGTTGAAGTAGAAGTAATTTCTATTGATCGTGAACGGTCACGCATTGGATTAAAACTAATAAATCCTAAATAAAAGTTGACATAAGCGCTGCCGATTCGTTACAATATATACTATCGTTATTGATAGAGCGGTCGTGGCGGAATGGCAGACGCGCCAGCTTGAGGGGCTGGTATCCTTAAGGATGTGGAAGTTCGAGTCTTCTCGGCCGCATTAGGATTTTGGTTATGGAAGTTATAATAAAAGTTGATATTTTGTGATTATTTAAGTGGTATTTATTCGGTGTTTATATCGGATGGATACCACTTCTTTCTTTTTAAAATTAAGAATTCTAGTTAATGATCTAAGTTCTTTCAAACTAATCTACTTATTAACATAAAAATGAAATAGAATGCCTTTTATCAATCTTATTCGATATTTAGCATACTTATGAATGACTAAAATTCTACATCGAACGTTAGTAATTAAGTCACAATTTCCTTCAAGCATTCAAATGTTTAAAAATAACATATCAGCTATAATACTATTGAGTAAAACGATTAAAAAAATTAATGAAAACCATTAATTTACCTTATAGTTTGTGTTAATCTTAACAAGTAGCGACAAATTATCTTGGAAGGAGTGAACCTATATATGAAAGTTATTTATTTATTTATTAACAGGTCTACTTCAGCTGTTTCTAATTAAGAAAGGAATTATTTAATGAATTTTTCAGATATTGTTGTAACACTTAGAGATTATTTATGGGATTATGTTCTTTTATATGCTTTTATTGGAATCGGATTATTTATGACTGTTCGTTTGGGTTTCCCGCAGTTTTCACGTGTTTTTCCTGCTCTGAAACGTATGATATCAGATATTATAAAGGGTAAATCAGCCAAAGAAGGTGGTATGACTCCTTTTCAATCTTTAGCTACAGCCGTTGCGGCTCAAGTAGGGACTGGCAATATAGTAGGGATTGCAACTGCTATTATTGGTGGCGGTCCGGGAGCGGCATTTTGGATGTTGGTTTCTGGCTTTTTAGGAATGTCTACAATGTTTGCTGAAGCTACCATGTCTCAAGTATTTAGGGAGAGGGAAGTTTCAGATGGTACGTTAGTTGGAGGACCTGCGTACTATATTAAAAATGGTTTAAAGCAAAAGTGGCTAGCATATATTTTTGCTGTTTTGTGCATTGTTGCACTTGGATTAGTTGGTATTATGGTTCAGGCTAACTCTATTATTTCGTCAATGAATACGGCTTTTGGTTTAAATCAATTCTTGATAGCCTGTGTTTTAATAGTGGTGGTTGGCTGGATCCTTATTGGAGGAATGGAGCGGATTGGTAAATTTTCTGAGCGTGTTGTTCCTACTATGGCCATATCATATGTTTTAGTGGCATTATTAATTATGATTTTAAACATTGATCAATTGATACCCACTATCAAGTTGATTATTAATAGCGCTTTCAATCCTCAAGCGATAGCTGGAGGAGCGCTAGGAATCAGTGTTCAGCAAGCAATGCGATATGGGTTAGCTAGAGGTTTATTTTCAAATGAGGCCGGAATGGGATCAACCCCCCATTCTCATGCAGTAGCTGTGACTTCACATCCTGCTGAACAAGGCTTTATTGCCATGATTGGTGTTTTTATATGTACTTTTATTATTTGTGTGGCAACGGTCATGATAAATCTTTTAACAGGGGC
This sequence comes from Facklamia sp. P12945, assembly GCF_050409485.1. Lineage (NCBI taxonomy): Bacteria > Bacillati > Bacillota > Bacilli > Lactobacillales > Aerococcaceae > Facklamia > Facklamia sp. P12945. The sequence goes on along the minus strand of NZ_JBNUPJ010000036.1, from coordinate 533 downwards.
TTATTCCATTGAAACAACCCAAGCTATGACACCTCAAGCTTTAGGTGAGTATGGTCAAATCATGACACAAACTGCTTTCCAAATTCAATTTGGAAAAATTGGAGAGTCATTCTTAGCCATCGCCTTATCAAGCTTTTCCTTAACTACAATTGTTGGTTGGTTTTTCTTTGCAGAGTCCAATGTTAAATTTATCTTTGATAATGGGAAAATCATTCATTCTTTTAAGTTAGTTGCTTTGATGGCAATTGCCATGGGTTATTTTGCAAGTCCTGGTGTAGTTTGGGATATTGCTGACTTATCAATGGGGCTAATGGCTTTACCTAATATAATTGCTCTAATCTTTTTGTCAGGTAAAACAGCAGAAGTCCTGAAAGATTATGACAAACAAGTTCAAATCGATGCAGAACATCTATCATGGGATTATAAATACGAAAAGGCTCACTAAACAAATATATTTTCACAAAAAGATCTTCTGAATTGATGTGAACCTCAAAAGTTGGAGTTTGTATTTAAACGGTTAATTGAATGGTATA
>NZ_JBNUPJ010000035.1:0-5976 GCF_050409485.1 Facklamia sp. P12945 | reverse complement strand
GGGCTTATATGAGGCTTTAATGGTGATGAACATTGTACTAAGTTATTTTACACAAGATTATGGACTTGACTATTTAAATAGTAGATATAATTAAAGTAGACTCTTCAATAATCTTATTTTTCATAAAAAATTAATTAAAAACTCGATATGAACAAATTTTCATAAGGAGGCTATGATGTTATTTTCAACAATAATTTTTGGTTGGATAGGAATTTTGATATTTCTATCCATTCTTTTTACCTTTAAGAAGATGGCAAAGAATAATAAGTATGCTTTATTGCATTTATTGCAAGCCATCATGTATGCCATGTGGCTCCCCTTACCCTTTGTTCTCTATCATATACTCGATTCAGATATTTTATTGGTAGGAAGTGTGTTTGGTTCAGTTTATTTAATTCTGCTAGTGGCTGGATTGGCTCTACAAACTGGTCATTTGGCTTTTATATCAAAACACAAAGAAGATAAAAGGATAAGCGATAGTCAAACAAACTATATGATGGCGACATTATCCCATCCCTATGAAGGTTTAGTTAATTTTTTCAAATGTTTATGGGCTATTTTCTTGGGGCTATGCTTTTGGCAGAAGGGAGAAGGCATAATGGCAGTGGTGATGTTTTTATTTGGACTGTTCATTTTTTATTATCTAATAATCATTTTAGATGCTAGTTTAGTAAAAAGTGTCAAGTTATTTGAAAAAATAAAGCCAAATACAGTGCTTGTTAATGTTGAAACTTTCTTGTTCTTCCTGACTCTAATGGTTTATATCACCTTTATTTTTGGAGCTTAATCTTTATTTTAAATGATAGATTGTAAAATTAATTGCGACAAATATTAAAAAACTCATAACAGGTTCGTGTAAAATGTAAGTAATCACACAAACACTAACACGGAGGACTGTTATGAGCTACACACATCTTACCATAGAAGAACGTTCGAAAATAGAAATACTTCATCAAGAAGGTTATCCAGTCAACCAAATCGCTAAGTTACTAAACCGACATCGCTCTACCATTTATCGTGAATTAGGAAGATGTATTTCTGGCGCTTATCAAGCAAGTACGGCTCATATGAATGCAGAGATTAAAGGTCAATCCAAAGGAAGAAACCCGAAGCATACTTCTGAATTGATTCAAGCGATTCAATCTAAACTACTACTCACTTGGTCCCCTGAACAGATAGTAGGACGTGATTATCAAGGAAAGCTTTCGTTTAAGACTATCTATAATTGGATTTATCAAGGAATTCTCCAAATCTCTCTCGATGTTCTCAGGCAAAAAGGAAAACGACGTAAAACGCCAGAAACTCGAGGGAAATTTAATATAGGGACTTCGATTACACAAAGACCTAAGGCAGTTAAGGATTGAAAAGAATTTGGTCATTGGGAATTAGACACCATGGTCTCTTCACGAGGAAAAAGCAAGGGATGTTTAGGAACCTTTGCCGAACGGAAAAGTCGTTTTTACCTGGCTTTATTGATGACAAACCGATCAAAAGATGCTATGCAAGGAGCTGTTGACAGCCTAATAGAAGTTTTACCGATTGAGGCGCTTAAATCATTTACTTCAGATCGTGGGAAAGAATTTGCTTGTTACCCGGAGATAGAAAATCATGGTATTAGCTTTTACTTTGCAGATGCTTACAGTGCTTGGCAAAGAGGAACGAATGAGAACTCAAATGGGTTGTTAAGAGAGTTCTTTCCAAAGAAAACAGATTTATCAAAAGTCACTCCAATACAGCTCTATGAAGCCTTGTGGCTAATCAATAATCGTCCTAGGAAATGTCTTAATTTTAAAACACCTTTTGAAGTATTTATGCACGAACTAGCATTACTTGAGTAAAATAATGTCGCACTTATTATTGCAATTCATCAAATAAAAAAAGGTGCTTAGATTTTACTCTAATCACCTAAACATTCTGTGTGTTGCAACTTACTGCAACTTAAATTTTCTACTTCAACTTACTAAAAACCCTTATTTTACTGGCTTTATGTCTCAATCATACCTGCATAAATCATGACATTGCAACTTAATGCTATTCACTCAGTTACCAATGACCATTACTTCCTCTGCCTACATATTTTAGACTATCTATTTCTTTAATGGCTCTTTCTATAGTCTTTACACTAACTCCAGCTTCATCTGCAATTGCTTTTCTTGTAATCTTATCATTTTCTCTTATTTTTTCTTTTATAAATTCTGCAAGAGCTATCTTATCGTGAGCGACATCCTGAACGACACTGTGAGCGACACCACTTTTTCCAACTTTTTAAGTCGCTATTTTCTTCAAAGAAATTATCGTTCTAAAAATATTTCCCTCCTCGAACAGAGGATCAATACCTGAATATAGTCTTGTATATTTATATGTGTTTCTCATACCTGAACCAAGCTCATCAGCAAGTCCTATTTCTCTAAACACTTTTGAGATAGCAGGATTTTTAGGGAAAGACTCAAACTTTTGTAAGTCCAATGCCCCATTCCATGAGCTAAATTACTGTTTTCTATAATAATCTTCTCATCGTCAATAATCATTTTTGCAGGAAAACCGCTTGAATGATCTCTATGAGCCAATGTACTGGTTATAAGTTAAAACCACTTCTTTTATCTCATTTTCAATCGCCTCTAAAAAAATTTTCTTTGAAGATTTACCCTGTGCAATATCGGATAATTCCATTTCCCATTTTGCTGTTGTTTTTGCGGATTTAAAGACATCAGCAACAATTGTTACAAGGCTGATTCCCTTATGTGTAGCAATAAGGTTTTTCTTATCTCTCTCAATAAATCCCTTAAAGATTAGATTTTCAATAATTCCTGCTCTTGTTGCAGATGTTCCAAGTCCCTTTCGCTCAACTTCTACACATTTTTCCAATGCGTCATTTCCTGCAAGCTCCATAACCTTTAAAAGCGTATCTTCAGTAAAGTGTTTCGATGGTGCTGTGTATTTTTCTTTTATCTCCTTGTTTTCAACATCAAGAATATCACCTATCTTTACATCAGGAAGAAGATTATCCTCACTTTTCTTTTTAATATATTCTTTTAGATACTTGGTAAATCCCTCATCAACAATCACTTTACCGCTACTTGTAAATTCAAATCCGTCAAATTCAGCAACAATCTTTGTTGTATTCTCAATTAAAGGATAGCCTACACTTGCATGTAGCTTACTTAAAACAAGTTCATATATTTTTAATTCACTTTCCGGAAGTGAAGTTAAGCACTCATTCATACTGCTTACTGTCGGTATAATTGCATGATGATCTGTAACCTTTTTCGAGTTAAAGACAACCTTAATGCGTTTTGTATCAAAATCATTCTTACCTAAGATATTGTTAATAGTGCTTGTAATCATATCTTCCGTAAGACAACGACTATCGGTTCTTGGATAGGTTATAAATTTCTTTTCATAAAGACTTTGAGCATAGTCAAGTGTTTGCTTTGCACTATATCCAAAATACTTATTACACTCTCTTTGAAGTGTTGTTAAATCAAATGGAAGCTCAGGTTTTGTTATCTTTTCCTTTTGAATAACATCTGTAATTTCAATCTTATCGCCCAATAAATTTAATAGCTGCTCAGCAATCTCTTTATCGTCAATTCTGTCAGTTGAAAGTGTAAATCCTTTAAATGATAGCTCTACTGCATAGTATTTTTCTTTCTTAAAATTGACGATTTCATCATCACGATTAACAATCATAGCAAGTGTTGGCGTTTGTACTCTTCCTACGCTATAGTTTTGACTATATAAGCAAGAATAAAGTCTACTGATATTCATTCCAACGAGCCAATCTGCAATCGCTCTTGCTTGCGATGATTCAAAGAGATTATTGTAAGAACTCCCATCTTGTAGATTATCAAAACCCTCTTTAATTGCAGTATCTTCCATAGAGGAAATCCAAAGGCGTTTCATCTTCTTTTTACAATTTGCTTCGTTATATACAAGTCTAAAAATACTTTCTCCCTCACGACCTGCGTCGCAAGCATTTACCACAATGTCTATTTCCTTATCGTTCATCAACTTTTTGAGAATATTAAATTGTTTCTTGGTAGACTTTGCCGCCACATACTTATATTCTTTTGGAATAATCGGTAAATCCGCCATATTCCACTTAGCATATTTTTCATCATAAGCGTCGGGATTCGCCATTTGCACTAAATGACCTACACACCAACTTACCCTATAGCCATTTCCCTCATAATATCCTTCTTTCTTTTTTAGCTCCTATCACTTTAGCAATTGAAATTGCTACACTTGGTTTTTCTGCAATTACAAGTTTCATATATTTTTCCTCCCGTTTTCAATAGAAAAGGGCGAAAGATTTTACTCTCTCGCCCTTTGTTTGCACCAAATATTGTATAGTTTTTGGTGCATTATTTAATTTTTCCTACTAATTCTATTGTTGTATTTATTACATCATCAAAACTTATGTCTTTGGCATAGCTGAATCTTTTTTGATAATTAGCCCATCTTGTATTAATATCTTTCTCATTTTTTAATATGTTTAATACCTCAAGAATACTATCAACATCAAAATCTGTCCTTCTGTATCTAAATGTATTTTCACAAGCTTTCTTTAATCTTTCAAAATCAATTTCTTCTTTTTCCAAATGATACAGAATGTAAATATCATAAAAATCTTTACTTCTACTATTAAACACCCCTCTTTTATAGACTGTCTGAAGCTTCTCTGCAAGCATTGTTTCTATGTTGTAAGCACAAATATCAAAAACATCATCACTGAAAATACTCTTGTATTCATAAGATATTTCACTTGGTGTAATTGGATCTCCTGTTGCTATATCAAGAGGAATAATTTGTCTTATATTCTCTAATCTGCAAAGAATAGTAATTCTAAATCCACCATACTCATCTTCCTTGCGTATTTCATCTATCTTTTGAATTTCATAACTTATTCCTGTACCATCTTTCTTTTGAAACATTTTTTCAAATCTTTGTTTTATATTTTCTTCTGTAAGAGAAAATCGTCTTATCAAAAAATCAATATCTACAGTATTTCTCTGCCTAATACCAATTACATTCGCAAGTAAAAAACCACCTTTAAATATGAAATTTTCATTCTCATCACTGCTGGCAATTTTTCCTAAAATGCCTTCCAGAAAAAAGTGTGTTTGTATTGCGTTAAAGCTAAGTCTAGTCTCTTTTGATAGTTTTTGACACATAGCCCTTAATTTATCCTTATTCATAGATAACCTCCATTAGTTCTTTTACTTGTTCATATATCTTCATTTTTTTTGAATACTCGTAAAGTTTGTTCAAGTCCTTATTTTGGGAGCGTACATACCTGTTAATTGTTTTAGAAAATAGCTCTGCTTCAACTTCATTTCTATTTTTTATAAGGTCGCAAAGAGTTCTTTCCAGATCATAAACTTTAACTAAATTCCCAAATACGGTTTTACATTCTGTAACACCTAAATCATAAATATCTTTTGTTACATAATGTATTATTACATTCTCACTTATACGATGAGGATTGTAGCCTCTATATACTGTAATTTCCATTTCATTTGGAATTATATCCGTAAATTTATGAAGATACAGGGCAGATACATAAGAAAAAATAGGAACACTAAATCTACTATGAAAAAAGTAATATTCATCATAGTCTCCATTAGAATCTATATAAATCCCTCTACTTGCACGAGTTAGCTCTCCATTTTCAACCATTCGTGTAAGATATACGGTAGGAATACCTGAGTTTTTAACTTCCTTACTCGTAATAATTCCACCAGATTGTTTTATTTTTTCCCTTATTTTTTCTATATAATTCATAATACCACCCTTTGTTGTAATCGTGCTTACATTATATCGTTTTGTACGCACACTTGCAACAATAAATAGTTTTTAAAAAGTAATAATGTTAAACGTAAATGATAATGTCTCAAGAGAACACAAATCAAAATGTCCCTCTATCCTCTATAATAAATGATGAAAAGGATAGGAGGGAAAATGATGGGAGATTAT
>NZ_JBNUPJ010000034.1:0-7301 GCF_050409485.1 Facklamia sp. P12945 | reverse complement strand
TAACATGCTTGCCTGTCACGCAGGAGATCGCGGGTTCAAATCCCGTCCGGACCGTTTCTAGGCTTGATAGCTCAGTTGGTAGAGCACTTGATTGAAGCTCAAGGTGTCGGCGGTTCGATTCCGTCTCAAGCCATTGCTGGAGGGGTAGCGAAGTGGCTAAACGCGGCGGACTGTAAATCCGCTCCTTCGGGTTCGGCAGTTCGAATCTGCCCCCCTCCATTTTAATAGGGATTGCTAACCATTTTCCTTTTTAGGGACTTAGTTTAACGGTAGAACAACGGTCTCCAAAACCGTCAGTGTGGGTTCGATTCCTACAGTCCCTGTTAAAAGTATGATGGCGATTGTGGCGAAGTGGTTAACGCATCGGTTTGTGGATCCGACATTCGTGGGTTCGATTCCCATCAGTCGCCTATTTATATTTTATTATTGGGGTATAGCCAAGCGGTAAGGCATCGGACTTTGACTCCGTGATTCGTTGGTTCGAATCCAGCTACCCCAGTTTCATGGCGGTATAGCCAAGTGGTAAGGCACGGGTCTGCAAAACCTTGATCGCCGGTTCAAATCCGACTACCGCCTTATATCTATTACGGCGGTGTGGCGGAATTGGCAGACGCGCTGGACTCAAAATCCAGTGCCGGTTACACGGCGTGTCGGTTCGACCCCGACCACCGCTATTTATTTTAAACTCTTTCCTGGATAGGAAGGTTTTTTTATTGTTTTATTTTCATTGGTAAAGTATAATTTTCTTATAAATTCGAAAGGAGTGGTACAAGATGAATTTAGAATATAAAAATTTAGGTTCTAATCTAAAAACTCTTCAATGGTTTTTTGCTAGGGTTATTTGTTTTTACGTACCACCCTATCATTAGTCATTTTCTATATTTTTAAGGATCTAAGTTAATCTTAGATTCTTTTTTATTTTAATTATATTTTAAAAATTATAGAATTTATTTTGTCTTTCTAAATTCATCATATTTACGAAAACAGATAGCTTTATGTAGCATAAAAGGATAATTTAGATAGGAGACTAATTGATGATAAACAAAGATTATGGTATTAATTCTTACATTTCTAGATATAATTTAAATAATGATTTAAATATCTATCGCATCACAAGTCGTAATAATGCATTTCTAACGCTTCATAATAAAAAAGACGAATTAATTTCGGTTCGAGTAAATTTAAAAAATAGTGATTTTGTTGTAGGTGATTATGTTTTAGTTGAAAAGAATGCGGGAGAACATCAAATATCCACGTTTCTCAAAAGAGATAGCTTGATTACTAAAGCTCAAAGCACATCACAAAAAAGTTTGGCATATAATGCTAAAGAACAATTAATAGCTGCAAATGTTGACCAAATATTTATTCTTATTGCAGCTGATCAGAGGTTTTCTTTGGGAAAATTCGAACGCTATGTCTCTACCTTTTCTAATATGGCTAAGGATATTCAAATTATTATTTCAAAATCAGACTATCAAGTAGAAGCTTCAACTATTGAAAATACTATTTTAAAGGTTTATCCTAAAATGAAAATTAATCAATTATCAATTCATGATCCTTTATCGTATCAAAAAGTAATGAATCTTCTCAAAAAAGGTAAAACTTCTATTCTAATTGGATCATCAGGGGTAGGAAAGTCTACTTTAATAAACACTATTTTACAAAAAGAAGAACTGTCAACTCAAAACGTTAGAAATGATGGTAAAGGCAAGCATACAACCACCTCTTCCTCTATGTATTTCCTTAAAAAAACCTCTTCTTATATTATTGATACACCAGGCTTTAAAACTATTTCATCCCATAGAGATGCAGATGAAACGCTTCTTTTTCAAAGTATATATGACCTTTCGCTTAAATGTAAGTTTAATGATTGTTCGCACGTGAATGAGCCTGGATGTGCTATTCAACTAGCCATCAAAAAAGGGAATTTATCTAAAGAGTTGTACAATCGTTATTTAAAATATAAAGATAAAAAGAAACGGTATAAGGAATTGATCAGCCAAAAAAACAAAAAAAAGAAACCACATCATCGAATGAAAGTAATCACTAAGTCAGGAATTCTTAACGACATTGATTAATCTCACCTAATCAATAGTTATAAGGTAGTTTATAGGGCAACGTTAAGGTATAATAGATAGGTCGATAATTTTATGTTATTTCAAAGAGGTGATCTGTTTGATTAGTACAGTAGAAAGTTATTTTGAAAAAGAAGATATTTTGGTTCCTAAGAAATATCTTCAAATTGATGAAGAGTATTTAAATAAACAAGTTGATCAAAAAGTGGAGGAACTAACCAATCTAAATTATCCAAATAATAAAAATTTGTCAGATGAAGTGATATTCAATCTAAATCTTCCGAATATCTATAGTTATCAAGACTTGAGAAGCTTTTTTTATAATGATTTGAAGCATCGTGTGGCTGAGTTCTTTTTTTATGATCAACTACTGCCTTACTTATTCACTTTTTTCGCTGAAACCAGTCAAACCATCATTAATCAAAGTGAGCTGTTGCTTTTTCAAAATGAGTATCTAAAAAGAGTAGAAACGATAGCTAAAGTAAAGAATATCTCTTTTTCTGATTATGTACAAATTCACCTTCGATTGGCTGGTAATCCTTATGAGCGAATTAAAGAGAGAGCTTTTGAGGAATTTGTTTTTAGGTTAATTGCCAATCAAAGATATGAGAAAAATGAGTATGCTAATTTACAAGATGAGTACGAAGCATTTATTTCCGACCGCTCATTATCTCTTAATGTTGATCCCTTTGATTTGAAAGAGGAGTTAAGCCTATCTACTTTTGAACAAGATTACCCGACCATTTACTTTACTCAAGAACTGTTAGATTATTTTATACCTAAAATTATTAGTTAAGATTGGGTTCTTAAAATCCTATTGATATATTTACCAATAACATCAGGTGAAGGAGCGAACAAATTTGAATGATAGTTATCAAAAACAATTGCTTTCTTTTTTAATTACTGCGACTCTTTTTTCAACACTTTATTTCACTTTTGTTTCTTCCTCTAATCGTTATATTATTGAAAACTTTTTCAAAAAGCCGATTGATAGCAGCATTAACCTTGAGGAAGTAGATCTTAATTTAAGAAAAGATCCAATCTTACAAACCAACGCTAAATCTGAAAAAGTCTCACTCTCGTCTGAATTAAACGATCACTATATGCCAAGATTTTATAATCGACCTCAACTTATTAAGCCGACTTTAAAATCGTCTATTAATCGCAAACCAGTTGTTGAAGAAATTGGAGTGGCGGAACTTGTATGGAAAAGAGATGGATTGAAAAAGATACTTTATCAAGGTGGTTCGCCCTTCACCGGATGGTTTCAAGAAGATAAAACTAAAGGTTATTATCAAGATGGTTTAAAAGAAAATCTGAACAACAGTGAATTATTAGCTAAACAAGTTGAGGATCTTTTTGCTGTTAATAAATATCCTTTCTACATGACTCCTCATAAAAAAAGAGAGCATTTCACTCTGAAAACAATGGAGTACAGCATCCTTATTAAGTCTCCTGATTTAAAAATTTACTCAAATCCGCCTGGTTTAGCCAGTTCACGTTATTTACTAAATACTCAAGGAATGATAGACAGTCCAATGGAAGTAGGACAGGAACTCACTAATCAATATGGAACCTGGTTACATGTTTATTTTGGCTATGATGAGCTTGGTTGGATTAGAAAAGATTCTTCATATAATGATTACGTTTTAACCTATTATAGTGAAAGAGAGCTTTTAGATGAAATAGAAGCTATATTAGAGACTTATTTGGGATATATTAGTGCAACGGCAGGAGCTTCTTTTGTTAATAGTGAGCATCTTACCCAGGTTTCAGTAAATAACCAAATATTTTTCCCAGCCTCTACTCAAAAAATTTATGTTTTAGGTAAAATTTATGAGCTTTATAAAACTGGTGAGTTGTCACCCAATTCTATGGTTATTTTATCTGATGAAAACCGCGTCCCAGGTGCTGGAGTTATTCAAGGAGACCCTAGTGGGTCGCAATACACTGTGGATTACTTAGTAGATTTGATTCCTTTATATTCTGATAACACAGCTGCTAATATGTTAATTGAAGTAGCTGGCGAAGGTGAATGGATTACACCTTATGTCCATAAATTTGGTCTAAAAGATACCTTTGTCGATGGAAAATATTATCATGGATCAACCAACCGCAGATTTCAGACATCGCCTGGGGATGCTGCTATGTATTTCGCTTTAATGGCACGTAATGAACTGAATGGCGAACCTTGGGATGGTCAATTAATTCAAAAATTAATGACAAACCCATGGCGATATCTTTCTGCATTTATACCATACGTTACCACATGGAATAAAACAGGATTAGGATCGACAGAACAAAATGATGTCGCAGCTTTTCAAACGGATTATGGAACCTACACACTAGCTGTGTATACAGAAAATCCTTATAATTACGATGCTGTTCCAGATCAAATGGGAATATTATCTAAAGCTGTTTTTGATGTCTATGTTAGTAATCGTTCGCTCTTATGGCAAAAAGTAACAAATCCCCAAGCTTATTTAGAGGAAAAAGAGCAAGAAATGTTAAGGCAATCTACAGAAATGATGTTAGATGAAAACAATTATAATTAAAAAATAAAAGGGGCTGGGACAAAAGTCTTGAACAATTAAAGAAAGTCCGGTCAACAATCCATTTGTTAATCGGACTTTTTCTTTAACAATAAAAAAATAGAAAGCGTTTCCTGCTATAATAGTAGTAATCACAAAACCATTTAGGAGGGGCTTTCTATCTAGCAACAGTACACTATGAATCACACTTACTTGCCACTGGAAATGGATTGTTTATTCCCTGAAAATCATAGTGTTTAGGCGAATTCATGAGGTAGTCGAACAAATTCAATCTGAGATTCAGCAGCTCTTAAGTGAAGAAATTGAAACGCTTAACCGAGCGATTGAAACGCAAACTGTTGTCGGAGCGGATGAACGCAAAAAGAAGCGCTGTCGTCTCAAAAAGTATCACCAAAAAATTGCTGAGGATTTTATTCCTTGTAAAGAAAAACACACCACTTATCAAGCGACATCCAACGGTCGCAATAGCTTTTCTAAGACCGATGTCGAGTGAATATTTATGGCCAATAATCTACGTAAATACCCAAAGCAGCGAGCCTAGATTGGAAAGTCACTTTCCAATCTAGGCTCGCTGTAAATTTTAAGGGGGCTGAGAAGCCCTTTTGTCCCAGCCCCTTTTATTTTAGTAAGAATGCTTTCAGTTTAGCTGTTTTCGTAAGTTTCTAAGACGAGCTTGGCTGTATCGCTAGAAAGGGAATAATAAATTTTAGTTCCATCACGGTCCGCAGAGACAATTTTTGCTTCACGTAATTTACTAATGTGTTGAGAGACGGTAGATTGAGTTAATTCTAAATCTTGTTGAATTTTGCTGACATTCATAACACCGTTATTTTTTAATAGCAATGCGATTGAAAAACGAATAGGGTGTGATAAAAGTTTTAGTACATTAACATATCTAGCCATTTTTTTTGATTTCATTCCGTATGTTTGCATCTTTTCCCTCCATTTCTATCTATTTTTATGCCTAGTCAGATTGTATCACATATTTTACTTTTAAAGTAAGAATTTTTTGTGTTTTTTATATTACATTTAATTTTGCTTAAAATTTTTACTGATTATTAAATGGTGAAAATAGTAGATACTTATAATATTTTAGCTAGCAAGATAAGGATACCATTTTAAGTTGTAATAAGCAAAGGTTGTTTGAAAGTAGTGTATAAATGGTTTTTAGAATAGGTTTAAATTATAAAAATATGTAATTGTTTTATTTTTTAAACAATAAAGATCCTTCATATTAGTATGATAGTACTATTAAATAATCTTTAAACAATAAAATAAGCCAACGTATATGTTATTTTATTTATAACATAATTTTATAAAAGGCTTGAAGTGTATCTTGCTTGATTGATTGTAATATCACTGTAACCTATATTGCTATCTTTAATCGGTTTGCTTAATCATAGGTAACAAGTGCTAAAAAAACGTGCACTTATTAATAAACTTGTTTAAGATATCTTATATATTAATTTTAATAATAATTCACCAACAAGGTGATCATGTTAAGGAGTATTTATGAAAAAATCAATAATAAGTTTAGTTATCTCGTCACTATTGTTGCAAGTCGTAACTGTTCAACCAACTATCTTAGCTCAGGACGATAATTATCAAGGAAGTCTTGCGATGGTTTGGAAGCAGAGAACAGTTAATGAGATACGTCGTGTAATCAATCTAATGACTGAAAAACAAGATGGTGTCTATGTGATTCAATGGGGCGACACTTTAAGTAGTATTTCTGGAGCAACTGGTATATCGGTCAATGATTTGGCTCAAATCAACCAAATAGCTAATCCAGATTTAATCATAGCTGGAGCAGAGTTGCGTTTTAACTCAGATTCTGGGACGATCTCATATAGTCAAGGAGATGAAGAAGTAACAGTTACAGCTTATGAGACTGAAAGCAGTTCAATTAATACAAAGGCTCAAACAGAAGAGAGTCTCTTAGTAATTGAGGCAGCTGAAGACTTTGAAGAAGTTCAAGAAGAATTACCTACTTTTGAGGAAGCTATGCCTAATGAAGTTGTCGAAACAACTCGGGAAATTAGTGAAGAAATTCTTCCAGTTGTTGAAATGACTACCACGAGCAATGAAGTTATCGAGGAACAGCTGACTACTGAAGACTTTGAAACAACAGCCACTACAATTAAGTCTACTGATTTTAATACTGATTTAATTGAAACTAGCGTTTCAGATATTACAACTAGCATTACTACCAGTATTGAAACGACTAGTTATGTTGAATCTACCTATGAAGAAATAACTTTTGAAACGAATGAAGAAAGAGTTGAAACAACGCTTGTAGATAATAGCAGTACGGACCCTTATGCAGCGTTTGAAAGAATAGTTGCTGAGAAAGGTGTTTCTGATGTTGAGCAAGGTTATTGGAAGGCTATTATTAATCGTGAGTCCGGGTGGAATACATTTGCTAAAAATATGTCTTCTGGAGCATATGGATTACCACAAGCTTTACCAGGTAATAAAATGGCTTCTCATGGTGAAGATTGGCAAAGCAACCCTTATACTCAATTATCATGGATGTATGACTATATGGTAAGTCGTTACGGATCGATTTCTGGAGCTTGGTCACATTCTCAATCAAAAGGGTGGTATTAATAATTAAAGGGGGCTGTATCATAAGTCTCAAACCGAAAAACCACTATAAACGTTGTTTAAACAA
>NZ_JBNUPJ010000033.1:0-7706 GCF_050409485.1 Facklamia sp. P12945 | reverse complement strand
TCAGCGATTTGCTTTCCAACTTAAAGATAACCGAAATGTCTTTCAAAAGATAGACTCTTCCGTTAATTTGAACTATTTACTTTGTCGACATGATTTCAGAGTTGTAAATAAAGACCGTTATGATGATCGAGATGTGGTGATAACCAACCTCATTGATTCCTATGATCGACTTTTAGCCTTTGGGCAAAAACATCTAAATGATTTATTTGTTCTAGACGGGACTTTAAATGTTAATGCAAGAGATATGATTTTAAGGGAGATAATATCCAACACCCTAGCCCATAGGGATTATTCTAGTGGCTTTCCAGCCAAGATGATTATAGATGATGAAAAAATCTTAGTTGAAAATAGTAATCTAGCCCATGGTTTAGGTGTTTTGGATATAAAAAGATTTAAACCCTTTCCAAAAAACCCACCTATATCAAAAGTCTTTCGAGAAATTGGAATTGCTGATGAACTAGGCTCTGGTATGAGAAACACCTATAAATACGCAAAACTTTATTCAGGAGCCGAACCTGTTTTTGAAGAAGGAGATATTTTTAAAACCATCATTCCTCTTAAGGAAATTGCCACGAAAAAAGTGGGTGGGGAGACTGTCGTTCACGGTGACGCTCACGATGTCGTTCACGGTGACGCTCACGATGTCGTTCAGTCCAAGGAAGATTTAATAGACTTTATTATAGATAAGATAAGAGCTAACAATAAGATAACAAGAAAAGAAATAGCTGAACAAGCTGGTGTAAGTGAAAAAACTATTGAAAGACGAATTAAAGAAATAGAAAACCTAAGATATATTGGAAGTGGTAATAATGGATATTGGGAATTAGACGAATAAAAACTATTAAGAAAACTCTAGAGTTGTCAAACATATGTTACACAAGGTGCTTCTAAAATGGGCATGCTTATGTCTTAGCGTCTAACAAAAATAAACATTAAAAAAATTAAGTCTTGAAAGTTTCGCTTTTTCGACTGCGTTGGGCAAGAGCGTTGACATCAAGCTGTCTGGCTGTAGCCCAATGGTAACTTTCGCCACTGAGGATTAAATCTGTTTTGCGCAAATCTTCAATTGATTGACACGATAGGAGGAGTAAGGTTCGTTTAAGGGCTGAGGCCCAATCACCTACCCAATCAACGGTCGCATCAACACCTAATTGGTCCACCGAATGCAGAAATTTGCCTGCAATCCCACAACTTTTAGCGCCCAAAGCTAAAGCTTTGACGATGTCTAAAAAGTCGCGGATACCACCCGAAGCTAAAATGTTGATTTGATCTTGAAAATTCAGCGATTCTAGCAAAGCTTCTACACTGGTTTGCCCCCAGTTGGTCAAGCTTGAAAAGTCTAGCTGGTCATTGCGCTGATTTTCAATCTGAACAAAGTTGGTGCCACCACGTCCACCTAGGTCCACCGTTTGGACCCCTAATTCCTTTAGTTCTTGAAGGGTCTCTTGACTCATACCAAAGCCAACTTCTTTAACAATAACAGGCAACCCTAGGTCATCAACGATTTTTTGAATGTTTTCTTTCCAGTTTGAAAAATCACGATCCCCCTCTGGCATTACAACCTCTTGAGCGGTATTTAAATGAATCTGTAAGGCATCGGCTTGAACTAAGTCGACGGCTCTTTTGGCATTTTCCAGATCATGATGGGCTCCCAGGTTGGCTAAGATAAAGCCTTGGGGATTCATTTGACGAATAATGGTAAAGGAATCAGCCACTTGAGGGTCTTTAAGGGCAGCTGAAATAGAGCCGACCGCCATGGTTAAACCAGTACTTGCAGCAACTTGGGCTAAATGCTGATTGTAACTTTTTGTTTTAGGACTGCCACCTGTCATAGCATTTATATAAAAAGGTAAAGAATGTTTTTTACCTGCCCATTGAGTGGATAAATCAATTTGATGGATATGAAGACGACCCAGTGAATGGTGGACAAAACGGACGTCATCAAAGGAATTATTTTTTCTAGTCTTTTGTTGGTCTAAAGCATAACGCAGGTGGTCATCTTTACGATTGGTCGATAAAGAAGAAGTCATTATCTATTCAATCCTTTCTGAGCTTGATTGTGGGGCCACTTGAAGATTTAGGGGCACAATTCCTTGAACTTTCCATTGCTTGAGAATGATCTCCTTGGTATTTATATCATAACCTAAGGCAATACCGCAATCTCCACCACCAGCCCCTGAACTCTTGCTAGCATAGCCATGTTGATTACCAATTTCAATCAGCTGATTTAAAGCAGCCGTTTCAATGGATAGGTTATAAGCCTTACCTAAGCCAAGTAGTAAGTTACGGTAATTACTGATGGCTTGTTGGATTAGGTCTGCTTGATTATTAATTAGTCCATCTTTTAATTGACGAACGACTGCAGGGGCTTGATCTATAAAGGCTTGGAAAGCTTGTGGCTGAGCAGATATTTGGTCTTTTAATTGTTTGACCAAATTGTCGGTAGAAGCCGTATGCTGAGTCCAGCCAATCAGGACTTGCAAGTCTTTAGAAACGGCTAAGTTTTCAATTATTAAATCTGGCCATTCTTGCTTTAATAAAGCCGTAATCGAAGGAGCGTTAGCGATCATTTCTTTTAAAAGCTTGCGATCAGGTGCCATATAATAGGTCCAACCACCAAAAGCGTTAGCAGCGATATCGCCAAAGCTACCAGAAGCTCCTAGACGCAGTTGACTGATAACGGCTAGGCGGTAGAGCCTCTCAGCTGAAAGCTTGATTTTGTGAAAGTTAAGTATAGCTTGGATGGTACCGACTGTTACGGCACCGCTAGAGCCTAGACCGTATTTTTTACCCGAGTCACTTAATAGTTGTGATCGAATGTGTAAATGAAAGTTTCGACTATTAAAGTTCGATTCTTGTAAGAAGGTGTGGGTCACCTTAGCTGCTTCTATCACGTAACGCCACTGGTCCAGTTGATCTTCTTCTAGGGAATAGTCTTCTGCAACTCTCAAGTGCGAATCATCTGTTTCTAAGCAAAGGGGCGCATAGCCTCCTTGATGGTTTTCAATCAGCCAGCCTTTCTTAGTCCTTTGACGGATTGTCAGCTCAAGGTACTGGTCGACCGCAATCAAGATAGCTGCTTGCTTAGGCGCCAAAACAGCGTATTCACCAGCAATATAGAGTTTGCCAGGGATTTTTATGGTTTGAGTTTGTGATGATTGAAGGCAATGCCTAGGATTCATGACGATCCTCCTAATGATTAATAAGCGGAATTGAGAAGGGTTGAGGTCCGGGGCGAGAGACAATAATTGTTTGCGGGTGAAAGTCTTGCCTCAACTTTTCTTGAATGGCAGGAATTTGACTGTAGGGACAGATGATTTTAACATTCGGTCCCGCATCCATGGTAAAGTAGGCAGTTAAGCCAGTCTTTCTCAGTTGGCGAACGGCTTCCATGGCCTTTAAGGATTCCGCTTGAAAGTAGCTAAAGCTTGGATTAGCTGCCAACATGGTTGCGTGCATCTTCATGGCATTATGTTCAGCGATTTGACCGATTTTTTGAATATCTCTAGCCTTAATGGCTGCCTTAATTAATGCTAAATCTTTAGCTACTTCCTCTGCCCATAAAGCGTAGAAAGGGGAAGTTTCAATGGTGTGTTGCATGGCTTGACGGCTGGAAAACTTTTTAGCCTTATGATTGACTACTAAAGCAATCATGCCAATGTCCCAATCGGCATCATCAAAAGCACGAGCAAAACTCGATTGAGAGTCCTCACCTTGTCCTTTTTCCCATTCCACAAAGCCGCCAAATAAAGAGCGAGAGGCAGAGCCTGAACCAAAGCGGGCCATGATTGAAAGTTCTTCTTGAGATAGATTGAGATTTAAGGCCTCATTACAGGCACAGGCTAAAGCAGCAAAGGCTGAGGCCGATGAAGCTAGACCCGCTGCAGTGGGGACGTGGTTGTAACTAATTACTCGTGCTTTTAAATCCGTGTTCTTGATTTGACGAAACGGGTCTAAAAAGCGCGAAATCTTTTGCCGCTCTTGGATAGATTGAGTTTGATCATTTAGGATAAATTGATCCTCGTCATAACTCTTAGAAAAATGCACTTGTGTTTGCGTATAAAAAGCCTCTAGCGTTAAAGAAAGGCTAGAGGTAACTGGCAACATCAAGTCTTGATTGCGTTTGCCCCAATACTTGATTAAAGCAATATTAGTATGGGCTTGAAAATTAGCAATAAAATCTTTAGTCATGATGTGACTCCTTTGCTTGTTCTGCTTTTGAAAGGTTAAGTAGCCATGTTTTTTCTGCACCGGCTTGTTCCATCGATTCAGCAATCATTTGGGCATGAGTTTGATCTTTAGCCAAGGCAATCACGCAACCGCCCATGCCACCACCGGTTAATTTAGCTCCTAAAGCGCCAGCTAACCAAGCGGCATTGACGATGTGGTCAAGGGAAGGGTTGGAAACACCTAATTGGTTGAGATAATAGTGGTTGTAAGTCATTAAACGCCCTAGTTCAAGTGGATCTTTTTTACGAATCGCTAGGAAGGCTTGACGAACAAAAAACCCAATCGTTTCCATAGCGCCATTAACAAAGCTAGCCTTACTTTGTCTTAGTTGGGCAACGTGATTGACAGCTAATTTGGTCTGGCCAACTTGACCGGAATCAGCCACTACTAAATAAGCTTCTAAGTCCAAATCAAAATCACGAGCTTGCTGACTCTTACAGTATATAATAGATCGATTGGAAGAAGTTACTAGGGTATCTATCCCCGATGTTGATTGATGGGCAATCACTTCTGCTTCATTTGTAATCATGCGTAAGTGATAATCCTTGATGGTCTTACCATAATAGTCACAAACTGCTCGAATTAAAGCCACAGAAACAGCTGCTGAAGATCCCATACCACGCTCTTGTGGTATTTCAGATAGAATTTCAATATGAAGTGGTCTTTTGGGTAGTTGTTTGGAGTCTAAGGTTAGTTTTAAAGCCATCTTTAAATTATTTAAATGATCCGGTGCTTGTTCAAAAGCTCCCTTATAATAAGGACAGTCAATGGTTGAATAAGCGTAAGCAGAAGGTGTCACTTGGACTTTTACCTGACAGGGTTTGAAAGGAATGGCAATGGCCGGATAGTCATAAACCACGGCATGTTCACCCATTAAAATAATTTTAGAATGAGCAAATCCAAGGCCCAGCTTATTTTTTTTGCTTGAAGTTGATTTCAAAGAATAATGAGGTTTACCGAATGAATGGTTCATGAACTAGCTCCTTTCTGTAAAAGATATATATTAATGGTAGCGCTTATGCTAAAATAAGAGCCAAATTAACCATTAAAAAATACTGTTTCATTGGAGTATTTTAACACATATTACAAGAAGTTTGTATTAATTCATTATGAGACTTCAGTAGGAGGAAGATATGTATTTTGCAATGAATGATTATTATGCCACCTATAATCGTAAAGAATGGCAAGCTTTCCAATCGGAAAATTTAGAGATTTTACCGATTGATGAGCTGGCTAGTTTAGTGTCGCTCCAAGACCGTTTGACGCAAACAGATGTTAGAGAAATTTATGGTCCGTTATTACATTATATTGAAGCAGATTTTCAACATACCATGAAATACAATATGGCTAAACAGGAATTTTTTGCCATGGGGGAAGTGGACCCATTTGCATACCGCAAGGTGCCTTTCATCATTGGAATTTCAGGTTCAGTAGCTGTTGGCAAATCAACGACGGCTCGTTTGCTCCATCAATTGCTAAGTGAGACCTTCCCTAAACGGAAAGTGGAGTTAATCACTACCGATGGTTTTCTCTATCCAAATGAGGTTCTAGAACAAAGAGGGATGCTACACCGTAAAGGTTTTCCAGAGTCCTATGATATGTCCTTACTCTTAGAATTTATGACTCATATTAAGACGCAGACTTCTCCTTTCTCAGTACCGACCTATTCCCATCTATGTTATGACATTGTCAAAGGTCAGTATCAAATCATCAATAATCCGGACATTTTAATTGTGGAAGGGATTAATGTTTTGCAACTTCCTTCCAATCAACAAATCTATGTCAGTGATTTCTTTGATTTTTCGATCTATATGGATGCTGAACAAGAACTAATCCATAAGTGGTTTGTTGAGCGATTCTTGGTTCACTTACAAATGGCGAAAACAGATTCTTCTAATTATTATCATAAAATGAGTAATATGAGTCGAGAAGAAGCCATCGCTTATGCAGATAATGTTTGGTTTACCATCAACTTGCCTAACTTAATCCAACATATTAAGCCAACTCGTTCACGAGCGGATGTGGTCTTGCATAAGTCGGTTAATCACTATATTGACCATATTCACGTTAAAAAATACTAAAACTTATCTTTTGGCTGAATAGATTTAAAAGGCGAACAAAAAGGATAAATTCCGAATAAAAACTTGTAAAAACATACTTTCATTCGCTGAAGCATGATAGAATAAACGCAAGAGATAAAATTTAGGAGGAATACAATGGTAGAAGTAAGAAGACCTGAAGCTATGGAACGTATTTCAAGCCCAGAGATGGCTGAGAAATTTATTGAAGAACAAATTTCCTTAATCAGAGAACAAGTAGGCGACAAGAAAGTTCTATTAGCATTATCGGGAGGCGTGGATTCCTCTGTAGTAGCTGCATTATTAATTAAAGCCATTGGCAAACAATTAATTTGTGTCCATGTCAATCATGGCTTATTGCGTAAAGGCGAGCCAGAACAAGTGGTTGAAGTCTTTAAAAACCAAATGGATGCCAACTTAATTTATTCAGATAGTGTGGAGCGCTTCTTAACGAAATTAGAAGGCGTAACTGATCCTGAAGAAAAACGGATGATTATCGGTAATGAATTTATCGAAGTTTTTGCTGAAGAAGCGCGCAAGTTAGAAGGCGTAGACTTCTTAGCTCAAGGAACTATCTGGCCCGATATTTTAGAAAGTGAAGACGGCATCAAAGCTCACCACAATGCGGGGGGTTTACCAGAAGACATGAACTTTGAATTAGTAGAACCTGTGCGGATTCTCTTCAAGGATGAAGTGCGTATAGTTGGTGAAACTTTGGGACTCCCTCATGAGATGGTCTACCGTCAACCCTTCCCAGGACCAGGTTTAGGCGTTCGTTGTTTGGGCGAAATTACTCGTGACCGTTTAGAAGCAGTCAGAGAATCAGATGCAATTTTACGCGAAGAATTTGCTAAGAACGGTCTGGCTGAAAAAGTATGGCAGTATTTTACCGTGGTACCTGATTTTAAATCAACTGGTATCAAAGACGGTAAGCGTACTTACGATTGGCCAGTCATTGTGCGTGCTGTCAATACCAAAGATGCAATGACAGCAACCGTCGAAAACATTCCATTCGATCTTATGCAACAGATTGTTGATCGCATTACCCACGAAGTGCCAGGTGTGAGTCGTGTACTTTATGACTTCACACCAAAACCGACAGGAACGATTGAGTGGGAATAGGTCCCGAGATTTTGTAACCCTTGATTTTACTAACTACTCTAAGGGTACGAGTGGTTCATGATACTGTTTTGATGCTATAAATAGTGGCTAACCACTGGGAATAAAGAATAATAGAAGAAAATAAAAGACTAGTTAAAGAACAAACCCCTGATTGAGGTAAGAGGCGAGTTAGTAACTAGTCTTTTGATTTTGGCTCTATGTCAAATAGGGTTATGCTATCTAAGGAGATTAAGCAATTAACGGTTGCTTGGTCTCCTTTTCTTTTCTTCCTGACAC
>NZ_JBNUPJ010000032.1:0-9522 GCF_050409485.1 Facklamia sp. P12945 | reverse complement strand
AAAGTAAAAAATAGAGTTGAGGCCTTCGGCCATCAACCCTATAAATTATAGAACCCTAAATTGAGGGCGATTTTTTAACCAATCTCTAATTTTCCATCGTTGTTTCTTCTGAGTCTTCTAAATAACTTTCCATCTCTTCACTTGATTCTTCTTCTATTTCAAGAGGAGTCATGGTCACTTCTTTTTCAGTATCAGATATAACTTCTTCAGAGAATGTAAACTCACCAGGGAAAGCCTCTTCCACAGCCATTTGAATTTCATCGATAAACTCACCGGTTAATTCATCAGCTTTAACGATATATTGATATTCTTCGCGATCTGCCTCATATTGAACTTCAAAGGTTGCTTCATCGTAAGTTAGCGCTTGGGTTTCGGTGCCTGGTCGAATACCTAAGATGATATCGAATTTATCGTCCACTTTGATCATTTCTCCAGCAACAAAAAGATCCGGATAAATCAGTAATTCCTTCTCTAAGTATTCCTCCGCTGCTTCTTCTGTTTCAAATTCACTCGAAATATAGAATAAAATGTAGCGTCCTTTTTCTTCAACAGCTTCTGCATAGGTCACTCGAACCAAAATAAAGTCTTCATCAATGATTTCTTTTTCAGCAATAAAGCGGTCTTTTGTCGCCTCATCTTCTTCAATCAATTGAATAAAATCATCCGCTTCTGACTCTTCTTTGAAGACATTAGCATTAAAAGTAATGAATTCTCCCTCAAATAAGTCAATCTCTTCTTCTACTTCCGTCTCTTCTTCCATTTCAATACTTGTTTCTGGTATCTCAATCACTTCAATATCTTCTGGTCGATTGGAAGGCTGTGGGCGACTTGGAATATAAGGTTGAGTTGGTCTAGGGTTTGGATTAGGTTGGGGCTGGCTAGCAACCGTTGTTACAGTCGTTTCTGTAGTTTGAACAGTTGTTTCTTTTGGGCTTTCAACTGTAGTGTTAGCAACAGTTGTTTCTTTCTCTTCAGACTCACCGCTACCATTGTTAGGCTTAGTTGTAGTTTCATTTTGAGGTTTACTAGGTGCAATCGTAGACTCCTGTGGTGCAGGCTGATTTCCTTCGTTTGTGGGTGGGGTTTGCTCAGTGTCCGGCTTATTTTCAGTGTCATCCTGAGCAAAAATTGTCCCCACGCATCCAAACGTTAAAACGGTAACTACTAAAAGATTAATAAGTTTATTCTTCATTCTATTTTCTTCCTTTCTTATTTAGCGACGGAAACCTAAAACAATTAAGACAATTCCTAAAAGGAATAAAACAACTGCAACTCCTATAGTTACAATAGAAACATTATCTTCAGAAATCCCTAGGTTCATTAACTTTTCCTTTAAGTTTATCTGTGTTAAATAGTCATCAACTTTGGTGTTGAATTGAGAAAATAGATTTCCTGCCATGTTTGAGCCGTTATCATCACTTTCTACACTCGCTTGCCGCTCAGATAAAGGTAGTTGGCGAAGTGTCACTAACGTTTTGCCATTTTCTTCTACACTTTCAAAACTGAATTCACCAGGAAAACGTTCTTCAATGGCTTGACGATAAGGGTCATCACCATTTGATTCTAATTCATACTGATAAGGCTCTCTTTGATCATAGTATTCAATTTCTTGCTTAGCTGTATCTATACCAAAGCCATCTGCGTTGGCATTAACTTTCAAAGCAAAAGCCAGATCATATCCATCACCTTGTGATGCCAATTCACCTTTTTCAAACAAATCAGGATAATATAATAGATGTTTATCTAAGACTTCTTGGGCTTGACTTTGATCGGCAATATTGACTGGAAAATATAAAACAATCAGTTGACC
Source organism: Facklamia sp. P12945 (assembly GCF_050409485.1). Taxonomy (NCBI): domain Bacteria; kingdom Bacillati; phylum Bacillota; class Bacilli; order Lactobacillales; family Aerococcaceae; genus Facklamia; species Facklamia sp. P12945. The sequence goes on along the minus strand of NZ_JBNUPJ010000032.1, from coordinate 7,712 downwards.
ATCTTCTTTAGCACTGTCACGATAATTAGCTGAAAGTAAAAAGCGACTCTCTTCAGAGACATCCTCTAAAATTATCTGATCATTCAGACTTGCATCATTCTTTACATAATTGGCAAAGTTATCTAGTGATTCTTGATTTTCAAACTCATTAAGGGGATAAATAACAATATCCGTTTCAAACAAACCTTGTTCCATTGCTTTATTAGATGCTCTTTCCTCATTCTCACCAACGGATGATTCGTCATCAGAGTTTGTAGATTTCTCTACTTTCTTTAAGTCTGACGGAAGGGCAGGTCGTGGAATGAAAGGATCAGAAGTTGCTTCTACCATCAAGTTAGAACAAGTATAAAGACTGAACAGGAACCCTATTAACAAACAATAAAAAAAACTCTTTTTCTTTTGCATAAACCGAACTCCTCTAAATTTGTTAGCTACATTATAACAGTCTTATACCTTTTTTAATAATGGAAACTTTGAATTTATAAAAAAAGAGACCTTAACAAAGTCCCAAACAATCAGTCCCAATAATCCGAATGCAAGGTAGTTTCATAAAGGGGTCATAAGCAAGTTTTTGCCTATACTATTCAAACAGCTTGCAATCGCAAGGGGGTGGATATTAGCTTATAGTGTCTACTCTAGAAATACCCACTATACGCAAGTATTTCGATTACTATTTAAAAAGATTACTCTTTTTAATCCCACTCATCTCATTGCAGAGGCGAGCTATAAAACGGCCACCATCGTTCAATTTCTTTTAAACCAATCCACCATACCAGTTTTTCCTTATACGCGACCAAGAAGTAAACCCGAGCATAGAGAGTGTATCTATGATGAATACTATGACTGTTATTTAGATGAAAAAATGGGGTCTATCATTCTACGACCACTAATCAAAAAGGCTATCGAGAGTACAAAGCCTCTCGTCAAGATCAGGAGAACAATCAAAATAAATGTGTAATTAGCCGACATGTGTGGCAAAAAGCCCTTGAAAGGTGTGAGGATATCAGGTATTCAGAGGGTATGCGTGCTCTTTATAAAGAATCCAAAGAGTCCGCTGACAGAATATTCGGCACTGCTAAAGAACATCATGGCTTTCGATAGACGCATTTTATTGGAAAAAGCTTGATGGAATTTAAAGCAGGGCTCACTTTTACTTGTTTAAACATGAAGAAATTGGCAAATATACTAGAGATGAAGAGCTAGAAAGGCTTCGATTTTTTATTTTACAGGAAACTTTTAAGACAAATAAAGACAAACCCTTCCTTGAGAGTTACTCAAATAGGGTTTGTCTTCAATCTGAGAGCAAAATTATCTTGCTCTTTTAAATAGCTGCTATTAAATTAACTATGCTTCTTCACGTTTCTTAGCAACTAAGCCTAATCCTGCTAATACAGATAATGCTGCTGCACCATAAATTGCGAAGGTTGAACCTTCACCAGTTTGTGGTAATTCAGATTTAGATCCACCATTAGATCCTGGTTTAGATTCTGGTTTAGATTCTGGTTTAGATTCTGGTTTAGATCCTGGTTTAGATCCTGGTTTGTCTTCTTCGTGATCACCTTTATTTTGATCTTCTTTATCTTCTTTATCTAACTTATTTTCATCTGCAGCGATTTGATCTTCAATATCTTTGATTTTGTCTAAAGCTTTATCAGTGTCATTCATAACTTCTTTAAGAGCAGCTTCGTGTTCTTTACCGATTTGGTTGACAACTTTAGCAACATCTACGTTTTCACACTTAGCAAGGTTAGCGATTTCTACTAAAAGCTTAGAAACTTTTACGTTAGCTTTTTTAGCATTAACTTGAGCGCCTAATAAAACTGCTTCTTGCTTCTTACGAGCTTTAACTGCTGCTTTGTGAGCATTCATAGTAGTCTCTACATTTGGTTCTACTTGAGCTAATTTAGTAGCTGCTGCTGTAGCTTTTTCTTCTGCTGCATCTAAAGCTTTTTGAGCTGCTGGGATTTTCCCAGTTTCTTTATAATTATCATTTGTTTCATAGTCAAATTCCAAGTTTTGAATGGCTGTGTTGTATTTATTTACAGCTGTTTCATCTGCTGTTGATTTAGTATTTATCGCTGCTGATTTAACTGCAAGGAATTCTTTTTCTGCAATTTGAACAGCGTTTTTAGCATTATTATGGTTAGTTTCCCATGCTGTAACTTTAGCTATTAATGCTTGATGAGCTTCTTCAGAAGCATCTTCATTTGTATCTGTTGTGGTTTCATAAGCTTCTAATACAGCTTTTGCATTATTCCATTCAGTTAATGCATTTTTTTCTTCTGTTTTAGCTGAGTCAACCTTAGCTTGAGCTGCTCCAACAGTGTTCTCATAAGCTTTTTGAGCTGCAGCTTTTTCTTGTTTCATTAATTCTTCTGCTGCTTTTTTAGCATTAGAATATTCTTTTTTTAATTGATCAAAATGTTTTTGAGCTGCATTTAATTCTGCTTTAGCTTCTTTATCAGCTGCTACTGCTTCATCATAAGCTTTTTTAGCTTCTTCATGTGCTGCTTCTGCTTCTTTTTCAGCATTTAATAATTCTGCTAATTTTTCTTCTGCTGTAATAACTGCTGCTTCTGCGTCACCTTTAGCTGTATTAGCTGCATTTAATTGATGTCCTGCTTCAGCTAATTTAGCTTGAGTTTGCTCTTTAGTGTAACGTACAGCGCACTCATTCGTTTGAGTTTGTGCGTTTACTGATGTTGCTACTGGCATTCCTGCTGCTGCAACAGTTAATGCTGCAACTGAAGTTAATAATAATTTTTTCATTTATTATACCTCTTTCTTTTTTTGTTTTTTATTTTTCTAGCGACGGCTGGAAAGCTTTTTGCATTCCTTACTTTTAATATTAACAAACTTCTAAATAATTTTCAAGGCTTTTTAAAGATAAAATTTAAAAACTTTAGGAATTCTTTAGAGTTTTGTTAGTACTTAAGTTTGAATAAGCATTTAACTTTCTTCCGACATGAATAATTATAACTTTCTCTTAAAGAATAGCAAGTAAATCTAAAGTTTTTAAAGATACAATTCGGTTTCAAATATTACAAGTATTGTAATGTTTGATTCTTTAATGTAAGTCTTCCCTTAAGATTGGAATTTCGACCCGAAAGACAAGATCTTGATCTTCCACAATTCCATAAGCTACCCCTTGATGAAGGGCAACCATATTGCGTACAATCGCTAACCCTAAGCCTGATCCCGGTTTTTGAGAGGTCCGTGAGCTGTCAGCTCGATAGGATCGTTCAAATACTCGTTCCAAATCTTCCTCATTCAATAAGGTGCCATTATTTCGAAACTCGATAACCACCCATTTTTCTGTTTTAATCGTATCCAGTCTGTTTTTTTGATAACGAGTATATTTTTTATACTCTTGATCAGTCATTTCTGTCACTAATATTTTTTGATAAGTGGCACCTTCTCCGTATTTAAAAGTGTTGGTTATAAAGTTGTTAAATACTCTTACCATTTTTTCAGGATCAATTTCTAATACCAAGTCACTCGGTGTGACTTGACAGAACATTTCAATCCCTGCTTGCTTGGCTTGCAAATTAAAGTCAGCAAGCACCTGTTCTGTAAAAGCTTGCATAGCTATAGCTTGTTTATTAACTTTTGCAGTCGTTTGTTGGGTGGAGGTATATTCAAACAGATCATTGATTAATACTTGCATACTTTTAGCTTTACTATGCACTGTTTTTATATAAGAGGCCAGTTCTTCTTGAGTTAAATCTGAGCTGTCTTGAATCAGTCTTAAATACCCAAGTATTGAGGTAAGTGGCGTTCGAATATCATGACCTATATTATTCATTAATTCATCTTTTGTTTTCTCGGTCTCGTCTCTTTCCTTAAAAGCTTGATTAATAGAGTCCATCAGGGTGTTCACATCCTGAGCCAAAGTGACATAGTCTCCAATTCCCTCATTGGGAATTCTCAGGTCATACTTGCCTTTAGCCATGGCGGAAATATATTTACGAATATACCTTAAAGTAATCCGATTTCTTTCATGAATATATCTAAAAGTCACTGTAATAAATAAAGTAGCAAGATAAAGACTAATTAATATTTGATTACTTTTATTATAGAGTGTATATGCGATAATGTTATCTTTCAAATTTGTTTTAATGGTCCATCCTAAATTGAATGTTAAAAAATTTAAGAGTTGTTGATAGCTAAACATTAGCACAAGATAAATAAAGGAAACGGTACCAGCTACTATAAATAGATTTATCGTCATTTCAATGCGGTCGCTTTTACTTAGTTTAAAACTTTTAAAAGAAGGAATTAGTCCAGCCTTTTTTTCTTCATTCTTATTTATCAATCTTATAGCCCACTCCCCACACGGTTTGAATAACTTTCTCGCCGCCAGTTGCTTCTTCTATTTTATTTCTGAGGTTACTTACATGGACCATTACCGTTTTAGTAGAAGCAGAGGAATTATCCTTCCAAACACTATTAAGAATTTCATCAGCAGACCAAACTTTCCCCCTTTGCTCGGCAAGTAACTGTAAAATTTCAAATTCCAGACCTGTTACTTTAATTTCTTCTCCTTCAGCAGTCATCACTTGATGTCCTTTAGTATCGATTGTGACTGCTCCTAGATTAATAAAGTCTTTACTGTCTTTTTGCGCTAAAGAATGAGCATTCACACCTTGACGTCTTAAGATACTCTTGACTCTAGCGACTACCTCTAAAGGTTCAAAGGGTTTAGTAACATAATCATCGGCTCCTGCAAGCAAGCCAGAAATTTTATCGGTTTGAGTCTGATTAGCTGAAATAAAAATAACTGGAATATCTACATTTTTATGACGCATGGCTTCTAATACTTCCATCCCCGTCATTTTAGGCATCATAATATCTAAAAGAGCGATATCTAATTCAGGATGTAAGTTAATTATTTCTAAAGCTTCTTCTCCGTTATTAGCTAATATACACTCATATCCCTCATTACGCATATAAATATGTAATAAATCTAAAATTGCTTTGTCATCATCTGCAATTAATAACTTGACCATTTTCTTCCCTCCTCAATCTTTCTCTTCCATTATAGCCCAACTTTTTAAATTTATCTTTAAAAAGGGAAAAACCTGATCAGAAGATCTGACCAGGTTAATATAGATGGGATAGAGAAATTATTTAACTTCTACAGATCCACCAACTTCTTCAATTTTAGCTTTCAATTCTTCAGCGTCTTCTTTAGAAATGCCTTCTTTGATTGCTTTAGGAGCGTTGTCTACTAATTCTTTAGCTTCTTTCAAGCCCAAGCCAGTAGCTTCACGAACCACTTTGATTACTTTAATTTTAGCGTCGCCAGCTGAATTTAATACTACGTCAAATTCAGTTTGCTCTGCAGCAGCTTCGCCACCGCCAGCAGCAGGTCCAGCTGCAACAGCTACAGGAGCCGCAGCAGATACGCCAAATTCTTCTTCAATTGCTTCTACTAATTCGTTTAATTCTACAACTGTTGCTGATTTGATATCTTCAATAATTTGTTCAATATTTAATGCCATTTTGGTTTCCTCCAAATATTTTTTTAGTTTATATTGTACTTATGCGACGAGCGATCGATTTAGGCAGCACCTTTTTTGTCGATAATTCCGTTCAAAGCGTAAACCATTTGTTGTGCTGGGTTTGCTTGAGAAAGGACAGATGCCACATTGCGCATTGGCGCTTGCAATACAGATAGTAACATTGAAAGTAATTCTTCGCGACCAGGCATTTTCGCTACTTGTTCAATCATTTCTTTAGTAGCTGCTTGACCTTCAACAATTCCGCCACGAATTTCAAGAGTTTCATTGTCTTTAGCAAAGTTTGCTGAAATTTTCGCTGGATTTACGACGTCATCTGAGAAGACAATCGCTGAAGGACCCTTGAATAAATCTTGAGGAACTTCGATTCCTGCTTTTTCAGCCGCACGACGAAGCATTGTGTTTTTCACAACCTTCATTTGAACGCCTGCATCACGTAATTGTTTACGGTAGTCTGTTACTTCTTCAACCGTTAAGCCAAGATAATCCACTACAACGATTGTTGCAGAGTTTTTCATATCTTCAGCAATTTTTTCAATTTCTTGAGCCTTTGCATTTAATACTGCTTCTTTAACCATGTTTCTTCTTTCACCTCCATCAAATAGGTATAGAGATTTTTTAAAATTAAAAATCTCTATGTCACCTAGACATAGAGATAGCTTCCTGTTTAACGGGAACTTCCTCGGTAAGAAATTAAGGCTTAGCCACTTACTGTCTTAGGTCGTTTAAAATACTTATTTATCATAGTGATAAACAAATTATTTGTCAATATGAAATTATAAACTTTCGACGTTAATCTTGATTCCGGGTCCGAAAGTGGTTGCTAAAGCTAAATTAGTAATATAGGTTCCTTTAGCTGTAGCTGGCTTCACACGCATAATTTGCTCATGAAGTGCTTTGAAGTTTTCCACTAATTTTTCATCTTCAAAAGATACTTTACCAATTGGAACATTCACGATACCTGCTTTATCTGCACGGTAAGTTACTTGTCCAGCCTTGATATCGTTAACGGCTTTGGTTACGTCCATTGTAACGGTACCTGTTTTAGGGTTTGGCATTAAGCCTTTAGGTCCTAAGACACGACCCAAACGTCCAACTTGTCCCATCATATCTGGGGTAGCTACCATTACGTCGAAATCTAACCAACCACCGTTGATTTTATTAATTAGATCTTCTTCACCAACAAAGTCTGCTCCAGCAGCTTCTGCTTCAGCGGCTTTTTCACCTTTTGCAATAACTACCACTGTTTGTGTTTTACCTGTTCCATGTGGTAGCACCATTGCGCCACGAATTTGTTGGTCTGCTTTTTTAACATCGATATTTAAATTGTAAGATACTTCAACAGAGGCATCAAATTTTGCAAAGTCAATTTCTTTTGCTAATGCGACTGCTTCTGTTACATCATATTTCTTTGTACGGTCAACTTTTTCTCTTGCCGCTACATAGTTTTTGCTTTTCTTAGCCATTTGTTTTTCCTCCTATATTTGTGGTTATTCGGGGTTTCCCTCCCACACCCGATAGAAACGGGGCGAGAAGCTACCTTGGCGCTTAGTCTTCGACTGTAATCCCCATTGAACGGGCAGTTCCTTCAACCATACGCATAGCAGCTTCTACATCGGCTGCATTTAAGTCTGCCATTTTAATTTCTGCGATTTCACGGACTTGATCACGTGTAACCTTTCCGACTTTGTTCTTGTTAGGTTCACCTGAAGCCTTTTTCAAGCCAACAGCTTTTTTCAATAGGATTGGAGCTGGTGGTGTTTTAGTAATAAAGGTAAATGAACGGTCTTCATAGACATCAATAACAACTGGAATAATCATTCCTTGTTGATCTTGAGTACGTGCGTTAAATTCCTTCGTAAAGGACATGATATTAACGCCGGCTTGACCTAACGCTGGACCTACTGGTGGAGCTGGGCTCGCTTGACCTGCAGGGATTTGTAATTTTACTTGAGTGACAACTTTTTTAGCCACGAATATTCCTCCTTATGTCAATTTTCGTGATGTGGTAATTGGAGCTTTTATCTTTTTTAAACTTGCTCCTCCCACCCAATGCATGGTTTGAATACATGCATTGCAATATTATAACGGAAGGCTTATGAGATTGCAAGAAGTATTTAAATAGCTTTTTCTTGTTTGTTAAACGTAAATGATAATGTCTCAAGAGAACACAAATCAAAATGTCCCACT
>NZ_JBNUPJ010000031.1:0-10371 GCF_050409485.1 Facklamia sp. P12945 | reverse complement strand
AGCCCTCTAAATCACCATAGGTTGGTGATTTAGAGGACTTTGTCTACAGTCTGAGCAACTAGCCTATGCTAGTTGCAAAAAGAATTATTGACAGTGATTCTGACGTAATTGTTGAGCGGCTTTAGACATATTTGTTAATTTGGCTTCGATTATTTCTTCAGGATTTAACGGACGATTGGCAAATGTTGCAAAGCCACAATCCGGATTCAGCCAAATTCTCTCTGGTGGCAAGAACTCTAACGCTTCTTCAGCTAGAGCCATAATTTTTTCAACTGATTCAACCTCATCTGATCGCGGATTAATGACACCTAAGCCTAGTATAATTTTCTCATCTAAAAAGTTATTATAAAATAACTTGGATATTTCACCAGCTCTTGGGGTTGAAAACTCAAGAGCCAACATATCGACAGTTAATTTATTAAAGAAGCTACCTAATTTATCGTACGCTCCCTCTAATAATACACTCTCATCTTTTGTCCAATTTCCTCGACAAACATGGACAGCTGATAAGCAACCTTCCAAACTATTTATTTCATCTAGAACAGGTTGAATAAGAGACTGAGCAAACATTAATTCTTGGTCAACCTTGACCTTTGCAGATAAGGTTCCTCAGTAGAAGGAGGTATCCCCTTGGGCTCTTTGAAAAACTACCTCTGAAAGAATCGGTTCATCAATTTGGATGACGCGCGCCCCATTATCATATAAACGATGAATGGTATTTTTCAATAATTCAACAACATCTTTACCCAATTGACGTCTACTCGCATAAGCTTGATCACTTACTCCTTCTACCCACATTGATCGGGTTAAAAGGTATGGACTAGGAAGAGTGATTTTATAAGGTTTATTAGTTAAGCTTTTAATTAACTCCTGCTCTTGAGTACATAAATCGGCTTCCAAATCGAGCTTACCGACACAGACTGGACTATTCATTGAGTTATCTGAAGCATCCATCTCTTCTAAGGATTGCACATAATCCTCATTATTTCCAAGCAAGTCATTAATTTCCTCTGTAGAAAAAAGTTCGATACCTTCAACTTTTTCAGCAACATAAGACATAAAATTATCTCTTGAAATTTCTCCACTTACAACTACATCAATGCCCGCACGCTTAAAGAGGTCCATGACCTCTTTAGTTTCGTCATGAACCAGCTGATTGTATTTATCACACTCACCAAAATGTTGACAAGCTTCCTTGGCAGCGAGTAATTGAGGCGACCGTGGCATCGATCCAATTAATGTCGTTGTAAACGGCTTAAAGGTCGTTTCCATTATTTTACCTCACATTCTTTTTTAAGGTTCAATTACTAATTCACTTTCAGTTAAAATATCAACAACTTCACGCATTGTTGTAATTTGACCAACCATAATATACTTTTCTACTTCATAGTACTCAGTGCAAATACCGCATGAAAGAACTTTGGTTCCTTTATCTTCCATTGCTTTCAAATCTTCAATTGAGTCTGAGCCCTTGCAAGCTAACTTAACAGCTTCACCATATAAAAGGATATGCTTTGGCGCTTTATCAGTGTTAGCTAGCGTATTTAAAAAACCTTTCATCAAATTTTCTGTTAGAGGTTTTTCACCTTCACCCATACCAGTACCACGTAGAACGATATCATAAGCTTTTGACATGTGATTAATCTCCTTTTTGTTTATTTATAAACTTAGTATACTCGATAAAATTTTAAATATTAAATTAGATTATTAAATAAATAACCGTCATTTATGAAAAATTTATATATATAATTTTTTTAAACATACTTTCATATAAAAAAGCTATACTAATAGAGAATAACTTTGCAGAAGGAATCTTTATAGGACTGATTATCGTAAAGGTTTAGAAGAAGTGGGTGCCAATACACAATTTTTAACAGAACTTAATCCTGAATACCTTCAACATTATAGTCAGCTTGCTGCCATCTTAGCAAAGCCCTCGGCTCCAGATGCAGTTACTAAAGAGTTAATTATTCTTGCTGTTGCTATTAATCAACGCTGTGAGACATGTATTGCTGTTCATGTTGATCAATACATAAAAGCAGGAGGAAATTACGAGCAATTATCGGATTTAGACAATATTGCTATTCTTATGGATGGTGATCCAGGTATGGCCTTTGCCGGTAAGGTGTTAGATTGCTTCGATCGGTTTTTAAAATATATTAAAAAGCCAGAGGCATTTGCTCTGGCTTTTTAAGCATAATGAAAATTTATTGAAAAATAGTTTGAACCAATACCATATACAAAACTGTTCCTCCCAAAATGGAAAAGACAGTAGAATGTCGCCATTTATGTAAAACGAATACCAAAAAGCAAGATATTATAGCCGCTATCGTTCGCTGAGAAGTATAGGCAATATCTTTAAATGAATAAATCAATAAGATTGTCATAATGGCATAAGGAAAAACTTGCCCCAAATAAATAATCCAAATAGGAGTTTTCCTTTTGAAAATAATAAAGGGAGTAGCTCTAATAGTGATTGTCACAATGACCATAACGACAATCAACATGATAGAATGAAGGTTAGACATAATCTGGTTGGCCTCCTTTAAGTCTATTTTCAATTAGTAGAAAAGCAATGACAACAAGCATTGACGGCAGCATAAAATTATCTGGTCCAAATATTATGAAAAATATAAACCCAACAGTCATCCCTAAAAGAGCAGGCTTGTGATTATTGGTAGCTTCCCACTGATTGAGAACGACGACAAAAAACAATGCTGTTAGAGCAAAATCAATGCCCTCCGTTGAAAAAGGTAAGAGATTCCCTACTAAACTACCCGCTACACTACCAAGAGTCCAATACATATGATTGAGTACTGTGACATAAAGGGAATACTTCTCACGTTCAATTCCTTCAGGTAAGTGGTCTGTACATACCAAAGAAAAAGTTTCATCCGTAAGGCCATGAATTAAATAGAGTTTGCGCCAACCTTTTATCTTTTTGTATCTTTCCAACTGACTAATACCATAAAATAATAAGCGAAAATTAACCATAAAGGTTAAAATAACTGTAGCAAATAAGCCAGTGGATGAAGAAAGAATGACTGGTGCTAAAAACTGGATAGACCCTGAGTAGACAAAAAAGCTCAAGCATAATGCCCAAATCCAACCAAAGCCTTTAGCCTGCATCATAATACCAAAACCTAAGGCTAGCATGAGATAAACGATACCAATTGGCAATGTCTTTTCAAAGGCATATCTCCAATGTTTTTTATCCATTTTCTAACTCCTTTAACTTAATGACGTAAAGTAGCTTTAATACGCTCAGGCTTAAGCAAGATGTTAAGCGCTGAATGAATATTAGGTGCAATAATATCGGCATTACGAATACTAACAGTGGATAGCCCTTCATTTCCTATAACAGCTATTGATAAAGCAGCTACACTCATCATTTCTCCATCGTTATAGCCATTGCCTATACAGGCACAGCTTTTAGAATCTAATTCTTCAAGCAGTAGTTTCTTGGAGATAGCTGCTTTACTCGAAGGAAAGGTAGCCAGTTCAACTGGAAGTTTTTGACACTGTTGTTTAACAGTTCCATAGGTATCAGCAGTGGCGATAAAAATTTTAACATTTTCTGAAAGACTCGAAAGAAGTTCTTCCACTCCTTCAATTAATTTCCCGTCTTCAGCGATGGTGCCGTTAAAATCAATAATCACATTAGAAATTTTGATCACTCCATTACCTGGAATTTCGTATTTTATCATCTTTATCTCCTTAAACACATCTTTATTTGAGACTGAAACGCAGAGCATTTGTAAGCGTTTTCTCGAATGCTTTTAAAAATAAGATTACGTATTAAAAATACTGAAACGCGCTCACTTATAAGTATACTATTATTTAATCAAATATCTCTTAAATTTGAATGAAAAGTCCCTAAGAAAGTTCTCATATACTTTCACTAGACAAATTAAAACGACCTCTATTAAAAATAGAGGTAGATTTAGTTCTCGATACTCATTTAGTGGTTTTCAATTTTTAAATTGAATAAGTTCGCGTTAAAGCGTATTCGACGACTAAATAAAAAGTGAATAAGCTTATTACAATAATAGCTCCCTTTTTAAGTACAATTTTCACTTCAGGATCCGTTCTATAATAACGCGCTCGACTAACTATCCCTTTCTCTATATTATTTAATTTATTCTCTGGCAATTGTTCCATATAATCTAATTTTGAATCAATATCATCTTCACCCTCATAACCATGTATTTTAGACAGCACAGACACGGTTGAATAATCGTTCTCCTTATAAATAATATAAGAATCATATATCGGTTTTACTAGTAAATACGCAAGTGTACTGATTATTATAAAAAAGAATAAAGCTCGAATCTTAAAATTTGAAAAACATTTCATTTTTCTCCTCCTTATTGCTACTCTTTCATATTTTCAAACAGCTATTAGAATAAAAAGCCCGATTTACTTATTATAAACTCAAAAAGTAGATATGGAATTATTAACATTGATATAAGAATCCCACCACGTTTCAAAATAATTTGTTCTTTGGAGACCCCATGAAAATAATGAGCCAAATCAATTTTAGCTTCTTGATCATAGGTGAAATTTTTTGACGGTTGCTTATCAATAAACTCTAGTACAGGATCTGATTCCTCTTCTCCGTCATAACCATAAGCCCTAGCAATTAAAGTAACCGTTTCTAAATTATTTTGTCTCTGTTCGTCCATCTGCTGCAAGTATCGATCCACATTTTGATAGGCAAACAAGAAAATTAAGATTGAGATTAAAGCTATTCTTATTCTTGTGTCTTTTAACAATTTCATAAAAGCGCCTCCGAAGCATTTAATGCTATCCTACCAGTTTTGTAAACGTTTTTCCATTAAAATTTTTCTTTCTTATTATCTTTTAATAAAATCATTTTATTTATTAAATTGTTCTGTCATTATTTATTATTTTTTCTAATAAATTTAAAGCTAAACTTGCTAAATCATTGATACAAATGTATTAATAAAGACTATAAATAAATTTTTAAGATTGTTTTTCAATTTGAATAGCGAGGTAAGCTTACGTAAAATAGGGATGTTGAACAATATTTAATGTTACAAACTTATAAGAGAGGATTATCCAATATGTTAATCGACCTACATATGCATGAGAAGACATTTTCACCCGATAGCTTTATGAAAATTGAGCAGATTGTCGAAAGAGCCAAACTAATCGGACTTGATGCCGTTTGTATTACAGACCACGACTCAATTGGTTTCATGACTTTAGTTGAAGAGGCTCAACAACGTCTCGATTTTCCAATCTTTGTGGGGGTGGAATATCTAACTACTGAAGGCGATGTCTTAGCCTATGGAATTGACGAATTGCCTGAGCCGGGCCTATCAGCTCAAGAATTCATTGATTACGTGAATAAAAAAGGTGGAGCTTGTACAGCCGCTCATCCCTATCGTAATAATAACCGAGGCCTTGGTGACCATATTTATAAAGTTAAAGGCCTTCATGCAGTTGAAGTGTTAAATGGCAATTCAACTTTAGAAGAAAATCAACAAGCCTTTATTACAGCCAAAGAACACGGTCTACAATGTGTTGGTGGAAGTGATTCTCATCATTTTGGCCAAGTAGGCGTTTACGCGACATATTTTCCTAACCAGGTTTCAACTATCCATGAACTTGCTCAAGAATTAAAAAAAGGAAACTGTCAACCAGTTATGGTTAAGGGCCATCAAATTATCGAAACAGTCACTGCATAAGCAGAAAAAGAGCTAGCTCAATGTACTGACCCCCTAAAGTTGGACCATGAAATCCAACTTTAGGGGGTCAGTACATTATGCAGATCTTTTTTTGTTAGTTTTTTTATGTATGGCTGGCATGAAAATTTCTCCTCCTCTGTCTTCAAATTAAACGAAAGCCAAAAAGGCTGGACTTAAAAAGAGGGATAAAATAATTGATACAAAAGTTAGTTTAGAAGCCAAAGCGACATCTAAATCGTATTTAGCCGCTAAAATAGGCGTGGTAGCCCCGGCGGGCATGGTCGCCATCACCACACACATACCTGCTATTTGCTCATCTACTTGCAGAAATTTTAAGCTCAGTAAAACGATTAAGGGTATAAGTAGCATTCTAACACCTACAAACCGTATAACCGCTTTCTCAAAAAGAGCCTCCATTTTAACCGAACCAATAATTGAACCGATGGTAATCATGGATAAAGGAGTAACTGTGCGACTCAAACCATCAAAACTATTCATGATAAAGCTTGGTATAGGAATTTGGCTTAAGCCCAGCACCAATCCAAAGATAACTGCCAAAATCATTGGGTTTTTTATAAAAGAAAGAAGCGTCTCTTTAAAACTCTTTTCTTGTTTTACTAATAAAGAAATACCAATTGTATAGGTAAAAATGCGGTGAGGTATTAAATAAACGGCGGCTAAAATAGCGCCTAATTCACCAAATAAGGATGTAACGATGGGTAATCCAGCAAAACCGGCACTGTTACAAAGGGTCGCATAATGTAAAATTTTAGCTTGTTTTTCCGGCAAATCCCGAAAAAAGAAGCCGCCGAAAAGGGTTATCGTTGTATAAATAATAGTAGCAATGATTAAAGTTTGAAAGCTTAGCTCAATAATGTTCCAAGTTATATTAAAAAACGACTTAAAAATAAGTGCGGGAACAAGTATCTCAACAATTAATTTAATTAAAGCTGGACGATTCTGATCCGTAATCATTCTTTTTCTATAGGCTAGCACACCTGCTAAGACATAAACAATTAGAACTAATTGGATGCTCAGCATCTCAAAAAAAGTTGCCATTAATGATCCTCCCTATACCTTTTTATTAACCCCCTCATCTTAACATAGTTGGTTTGCAAACTGAATATCTTTCAAACACTTTCAAGGCATCGATCAATGAAAATATTATTTCTTAAGCTTTGCCATAAAACGCTCGATATTCACAACAATTCTTTGATGAGTTGCTTGACCAATTAATTGTTCTTTATCATAAGCTTCCATATCTAAAGTGAATACTCTTCCTTCTCTTTTACATTTTGTAATAATAATCTCAATTTCGCTCATAGTCGAACTCGCTTTTAAATGTTTGACTTCAAGAAAGATACCTACTGTGGTTTCTAAAGTTGTATCTTCAATATTTTTCTGACAAAGCTCATAAGCTGCATTTTCCATGTAAGCAATCATCGAAGGTGTCGATAAGACTTCTAAAGCACCTGATCCAATTTTAGCAGCTGAATGTTCATTCTTTACAGAATATTTTTTGAAAAATTTTGCTTTCATTTTTATCCTCCTAAATTTTTTTCAGTAAAATTATAGCATACAGATAGGGCTAGTTGTTTTTCCTAAAGAATTAATAGAGGATTCCTGTATTATATTTGCATCCAGCCTCATTTATGGTAATCTTTTAAAGATTCTATTTTTACAAAAATAAGCGAAAGGAGTCCTAAACTATGCCACAAAACTTCTGGCAAAACTTACCCAAACCCTTTTTTGTTTTAGCCCCTATGGAAGATGTAACCGATGTTGCTTTCCGACATGTTATTGCTAAAGCTGGAAGACCTGATGTTTTCTTCACTGAATTTACTAATTCTGAATCCTACTGCCATCCTCTAGGCAAAGAATCCGTACGAGGTCGTTTAATCAAAACTGAAGATGAACAACCCATAGTAGCCCATATATGGGGTGACCGGCCTGAATTCTTTGAACAAATGGCGCATGGAATGGAAGAAGAAGGCTTCGCAGGTGTCGATATTAATATGGGCTGTCCAGCACCTAACGTCTTTAAACATGGTCGTGGGTCTGGTTTAATTTTAAGACCACAACTAGCTGCTCAATTAATCCAAGCCAGTAAAAAAGCAAACCTTCCTATTTCAGTCAAAACGCGTTTAGGCCATCATCAAGTGGAAGAATATAAAGAATGGCTGAAGCATTTATTTGAACAAGGTATTGCCAACCTCTCCATACACTTAAGAACAAAAACAGAAATGTCTAAAGTGCCCGCTCATTGGGAACTAATTGGGGAGATTAAAAATTTGCGTGACCAATACGCCCCACATACCCTCTTAACTGTAAATGGAGATATTGCTGATCGGCAACAAGGAATGGAGTTATACAATACTTATGAGATGGACGGTATTATGATTGGCCGCGGTGTTTTTCAAAATCCATTTGCTTTTGAAAAAGAACCTCGTCATCATTCTGCTAAAGAATTGATTGATCTTTTTCGCTATCATTTGGATCTCTTTGATTATTACGATCTCCACCCTTTCCCTGCTTTAAGAAGGTCTTTTAAAATCTATTTAAGAGAATTCAAAGGAGCACACGAATTAAGAGTCCAACTAATGGAAGCAGAGGATTCCATCCAAGCGCGTGAAATACTCATTGATTTTGAAAAACAACACTTATTATAGAAAACACCTAACTAACAGCTTTTTATAGTTATAAACAGCTTATCATTCCAAACCGACATTAAAAATGTTAAACTAAACTCAAAGGAAGGTGGCTTATATGTCAAAAAAAAAATGGATAGTAATCGCTTTTGCACTTGTTTTAATTGTCGCTTCTAGCTTATCGAAAGTTTATAATGAACCCACTGATATTACCTACAGTGAAAAATGGGCGAATGAAAGACTAAACTCCTTGCTAGGCATTGGACAAGATTATATAGAAGAAATTCGAGAAGATGGCTCTGTAGATCAACGTATTCTAGTTATCCCAATTGAAGGAGTGATTGGAATAGCGTCTCCTACTTATGATCAGCAACTTATTATGGATACCATCGAACAGATTCGAACGGATGAATCTATTAAGGCTGTTTTATTCGAATTAAATACTCCAGGTGGAGGAGTATACGAAACCCGTGAAGCTTATGACTTATTTAAGGAAGTGATTGCCGAAAGAAAGATTCCTGTTTATGCTTCTATGGGGCAAGTAGCCGCATCAGGTGGCTTCTATTATGCCATGTTAGCCGATAAAGTTTATGCTACTCCTGAAACAATCACTGGCTCAATTGGAGTAATTATGTCTGGTTACAATATGAGAGAGCTTTATGACAAAATAGGTGTTGAACCCTATGTTTTTAAATCTGGAAAAATGAAGGATTTAGGCTCGAGTGCACGTAAAATGACTAAGGAAGAAGAGGAAGTATTCCAAGAATATATTGATGAAGCCTTTAATCGTTTCGTTCAAGTGGTTGTCGATGGTCGTGATATGTCAGAAGAACGGGTGCGTGAGCTAGCAGATGGTCGTATTTATACCGCCAAGCAAGCTAAAGAAAACGGCTTGGTTGATGATATTCTATACTATCGTCAAGTAATCGATCTTATTCGCGAAGAAAATGACTTAGCAAATGCTCAAGTTTTTGAAAAAGCAGCCCCTCAAGACCAATTTGCCTCATTCTTCCCTACATTTATGAAATCAGAAGATAATTATGCAAAACAATTTGATCAAGTTCTTAACCGTGTAAAAGAAGAAGTTCTTCCTCAGATTGAGTACCGCTGGGAAGGTGGTAAGTAATATGACATCAGTTAAATTAGATAAAGAAGAACTTAAGACGCTTTTAAATCATTCAAAAGAAGAAAAAAAAGATTCAACTAAAGTTATTGAAGAAGTTCCTCAAGATAGTACAGTCATTATTGAAGAGCAAACGTACCACTCTAAGGACAACAATATAACAAAAAATAACTCGTCTTCTTTAAATTCTAGTCAAGCAAATCATTCCGGACTCAATCCATTCAGCAATCATGCAGCAAGAGAGGAAGCTTTCAAAGAGACTAAGCAGTCTGACATTGATCCTATTCAAATGAAAATTGCTGACCAACAACTGAGAGAAAATGGCTACGACTATCTTCCTAAGGAGGTTTATGCTGGGTTCTGGCTTCGTTTAGCAGCTTATATGGTAGATTACCTATTCATTCTTCTCCTGACTAACCTTATAACGAACATTGTAGGAGAAATGAATAAAGACTTATTGTGGGGTGTTTTACCTATGTTCTTTAACTTAGCTGTATTTTGCCTTTACTTTTTCCTAATGACTTTCGGTCTGAATGGCCAAACACCCGGAAAAATTTTATTTAATTTAAGAGTTGTGCCGATTAATACCCAATCGAATAAATTAAATATATCCACTTTATTAATGCGTGAATTTTTTGGTCGTGTTATTTTCTACTATGTACCATTTATTGCTGTCATCCTTATCTTCACAAGCAAACATCAGCACCCTTTAGATATGCTGACTGATACGACAGTGATTAATGAACGTTATCTAACTGCCTTTGCTAAGTGGAAACTCGTTTAAAACAAATAAAAATCACTACGCTATCTTTAGCGTAGTGATCAGACTGAAGACAAAGTCCTTTAAATCACCAACCTATGGTGATTTAGAGGGCTTTTTGATATA
>NZ_JBNUPJ010000030.1:0-10914 GCF_050409485.1 Facklamia sp. P12945 | reverse complement strand
ACAGAAGCTCCCTATTTTTATTTGTTTTATGTCACATATGTATTATCGTCTAACATATTTTTGTATGATGTTATATATTCTTAATTTCTTAGATTCATCTTTTACTGATAGACTTCTCATAGTGTCTACATTAGGCTAAATTAAAAAACTCCAGCCATCTAGACTAGAGTTCAGTTATTTATTATAGAGTCAAATTATTTTAGATATTTTACCAGTCTACTTGACAGGGGGCATATCAGTTTTTAATTCCACCATCTTTAACAAACCTATTTAATTTTTATTAAATATTCTTAATCTTCAGATTTACTGCTTCTATACCAATAATTACTTTACTAGCAATCAATGGCAATCCATATGGACTAAATAATAAAGCTAGTATGATAGCCGTTATTCCTAGTTCCATTTCTCCATTAATAAAAGAAGCTACTGCTCCTACTGCTATAAGTACTGAGATTAAACTTAGTATTCTTGTTCCTACATTCAATATAAAAAGTAATACATATTTCAAAATATTTAATATTATAAATATAGGAAAAAAGATAATTTTTAAGATTTTCTTCATTAAATCCCTCATATATTTTTTGGTGACTGATGTGCTTTTTAGAACAATTACGAACCATAATTACTCTAAAAAGCACACCAATCCATGTTTTGTTTCTCTAATAGAGGGCTCAAAACCCAGTATTCATCGTTACTATCTGCCGTTGTCATAATTATAACACGAGACCCAGATGATAAATCTTATAGCTTTTATTAAAGCTAAATAAAACATGTGGTTAATATCTTACAATCCAAAACTATTTGGAGACATTTCAATTCCCAACATATTACAAAACTGAATTCCAAATCTTATAAATTCAAAAGAAACAGACGTGACTATATTATCATTTAGAATATAACCTTCTTCAATAGGATTTGTTATACAATTATTCCAATCCTTCATATATTTAAGATCAGCCTCACTGTATCCCTCCTGTAGCAAACCTTCTTTATCTGTTCCTATCATAAAAGCCTTGCCATTTAATATGCCGGCTCTTACCAGCAAAATAGGAGCAATAGAAATGGCACCTATTATTTTACCTTCAAACTTTTTAATAAATTCAATTATTTCATGATCTTCAACTGCTGAACGTATATCAACCGCACCGGGTAATAAGAGACTATCATATCTCTCTATGTTTAAATCATAAATTGTTTGATCTGGGAGAACTTTTAGACCTTCTTCACATTTAACTATATCTTTAGTTTTTGCAAATACATCAATCCTTCTACCATTTAAGGCCAAAGTTTCTAATGCCACACTTATTTCAAAATAACAAAATTGATCATATATAAGCACTGCTGTTTTGTTCATTAGTTAACCTCCACATATTTTGCTATGTTTCATTTCTCCAGTAGAAGCCTAGAACCCAGTCACCATCGCTACTATGTACCGTTGTCATAATTATGACACAAAACTCACCTGTGAAATCATAAAGTAATATCAACACTTATATATACTAAGTTTTCTAGATATTCAGGTGGACTGTTAATCCAATAAACTGGGATTTGTAGAACTAAAACTTTTCTAAATACTTTTTACCATTTTTATATTGTTGTATCGGGTTCCATCTTTCAAAATATAGGCATTAGGAGTTTCTCCCACTTGGATGAATCCGCATTTCTCATAAAGAGCCTTGCCTCTTTCATTACCTGAGAAATAGTCAAGCTCAAGTTGGGAAAGGCCCCATTCTTTAGCATAGTCTTCGAGAACTTGAAGTAACTTCTTCCCTATTCCTAAGTTCCAGAATTCTTTTAGCACAGCAAGGGCAACATTTCCTCGATGGCGCATTTTCTGTTTTCTCAGTCTTGTTATTGTGCCGTTTGCAATCAGTCTTCCATCCATTTCAACAACAATCATAAGTGTATTATCAGATTCATTAAAGCCTTTGATCATTTTTGCTTCCTCTTCAACAGCTATGGTTATTTCTTCTGGATAGGAATTCAAAAAGTCAGATTCTCCCATAATGGTTTTCAAATATTCAACAGTTTCTGCAGCGTCTTTTACTTGAATCTCTCGAATTTTACAGATTCTGCCATCTTTTAGTTCAAAATTTTCTGATGTATATTTCATATTTATCCCCCACATAAATTTAAATTTGTACTTTTTCCTAGTATTATTTTTAGAGGAAAATAATCATCTGTTGCTCTAAAAAGCACTTAACTCGACATTTCGTTTCCTTAGTAGAAGGTTTGAACCCAGTTTTCATCTTTACTATTTGCTCTTTTCATAACTTTGACACTAGATTCGGGTGAAAAATATTACGCAATATCAATGGTTGTAGATTCAAACTCTTCATTGTTTTAGAAGAGTTTGTTACTTAACAAACTGAGATTGGTTAGTTTTAAATTACTTATTAAGATATTCTAAGAAACGTTTTTTTAATTGTTCGATTACATCTTCATTATCAATAAAATCTTCAAAAGCTAGCATTTCATACTTTTGTCCCTCTTCTCCAAATTTTATATTCTCGATTTGACTATCACATATATTAGCAACCATAAAAACTGATTTTTCTCCTGCATTTGTGATGCTTTCATGGTATTTGGTCCATACAATATTTGATTCAGAAATATCAATAGCTAATTCTTCTTTAACCTCTCTTCTCATAGTTTCATATGGTGATTCTTCATTTTCTCTTCCACCACCAGCT
Organism: Facklamia sp. P12945; assembly: GCF_050409485.1. Taxonomy (NCBI): domain Bacteria; kingdom Bacillati; phylum Bacillota; class Bacilli; order Lactobacillales; family Aerococcaceae; genus Facklamia; species Facklamia sp. P12945. The sequence goes on along the minus strand of NZ_JBNUPJ010000030.1, from coordinate 8,221 downwards.
AAATCCCACATATTAGGATAAGGAATGTTTGGGAGATTATCTCTTAAAATAGTTAATACTTTCCCTTTATTAATGAGTGCTACTTTAACACCTATAAAATTCAATTGATTCATGATTAAACCTCCTCAATCTAATTATGTTTTTGCTCTTTTAAATTTTAAGAATAAACTAACTCAATAATCACTCTAAAAGGTAGATCATTCTTTAATTTGTTTTCCTAGTAGAAAGTTTTTAAACTCAACATCAATTACCGTTATTTGCATTATGGCTAATTATGACACGAAATCGAGCAGTAGTGTCTAAAAATTTAGATCCAGCCAATTTATTTTGCAACTATATAAGCCTTTTTTTAGTGCAGATAGTTTTTACAAAAATCGTTTTTTTAAATTCTTCGTGTAAATCATCCATGAATTAATAATTGCGATAAAATTGTTATAGTACTCACAACAATGATTATATAAATCTCGTTCTTATTCTTACTCTCTTTCAAAATCAAATTTGAAAACATTACTCCATAAAGTGATGTAATATTTAAGAAGATCCAAGCAATTGAAGAAATATTAGAAGATGTCACAAAAACAAATGTTATTTGTGCAATACACGTTAAAATTGCTCTAAAAAATAAAGATTATCGAAAGAATTTTTATTGTGTCTTTTCCAATCAGTTTGATTTAAGGTTGGAATCAAACTTATAAAAGATACAAAAAATCTTAATATTAAAGTACTTACTGTAAATAAAATCAGTGAATCAATATTTTTTTATAGTCTCCAACCAAAAGAGGAAATAAGCAAGCTTGTATAACTAACGGTGGAACAATAATAATTACTCCATGTAATAATGTTTTTAAATCACTTTTTTTCTTTACCCAAATAATAATTATGATAGTTGTTAAGATAGAAATGAAATAATTACCAAAATTTATTCTTCCTGACGTAAAAAATAAGGCTAAAGGAATAAAAAAAACAGCTGTTTTTGATACGATCGCCGATTCAAAAATGGATAAGCGTTTAAATAGTTTTGAGTATCCTACTGCAACAATTTGTACTAAGATGCTGTAAATGATTATTTTATAATTAAGAATCATAGTAAACAGATCATTAACATTTATATAAAAGAACGAAATTATTATGAATAATAGCGTATATAAATTGTTTGAAAAATTAACTTTTAACACAGATTGTTTTTTATACCCTATTTGATACCTATCAATCACACTTATTAATCCTCTGGACATTGCTGAAATAGTTGAAAATAAAATAATGTAGATATATGAATCCAAATTTCAATTCTCCTTTATGTTTTTTTATTCAGTAACATAAAAAATTTTAATAGTGTATTCTCATGATAAGATATTCTTTATGAATATAGAAGAGTAAATTAATATGAACTTTGACAGTACTGCAACTTCTTTTCAGACAATATTTCTAAATAGGTTCAATTTTAGTTGCTTCCTTTTCCAATCTCTCGATAGTCCGATTTCAGAATTTATCTTTATATGTATTGACTTATTCAGTTCGACGATATACAATCGGACTATACAGTTCAACTGAATAGTTTAACGATATAAAGGAGCTAATATTATGCCTAGACACCCAAGTTTACCCTTAACAGAAACGACTTATTTAATTTTGTTGTCACTAATAAAACCTGCACACGGCTATGTAATAATGCAAGAAGTTGATCGGCTTAGTAATAACAATGTAAAAATTGCGCCTGGCACCATGTATGGTGCCTTAGATAATTTACTAAAACAAGGTTGGATTAAAGAGGTAAAAAGCGAAGACAAACGTCGCAAAGTCTACCAAATTACTAAATCTGGTTATGATGTCATTGAAGCTGAAACAAAGAGAATGCACAAATTGCTTAACCTTGCAGAAGAACTGATGAGAGGAGAAAGCTAAAATGAAACAAATTATAAAAAGGAAAGTATTCTTATTCAAAGATTTAGACAAACAAGAAGCTTGGATTAACTCCTTTAGAAAAGAAGGTTATCGCTTTATAAATAAAAAGTTCCCTGCTTGCTTTGTGTTTGAAAAAATTGATGATAAAGTTCCTATTACTCGGATTGATTATCGTGAATTTGAGAAATCGAGTGAATATCAAAACTACATTCAACTTTTTAGTGATATGGGATGGACAGTTGTTTCAAGCAGGAAAAATTCCGGTGTGCATTACTTTCAGCAAAATAATCCTAATTCAGAAGACTTTATTTATTCAAATAAAGAGTCCTATGCTGAAATATACAAGCGCTACAGCCAACAAGCTCTAAACTGGTCTATTATATTTCTGTTTTTCTTTACTATCTTTTCTACTGGAGATATCAGTTATTCACTTTTTAACCCAAGGACTGCATTTCTTACACCTGGCTTATGGGAAATGACCGGCTGGCAGTTCTGGTCTTCCTTTATATTTGAAATTCCTTTTGCATTAATGAGACTACTCTCTAAAGTTATTTGGTTGGTATTAGCAGCATGGATGGGGTTTGAAGCTTTTGTAAATAAGCGTAAATATAATGACTTAATTCATAATAGCAATTAATATTTTTGAAAAAACATCAAAGACGACAGTGATGAATTATTACTGTCATCTTTCTTCATATATGTATTCTTTATATTAGTTCTTCAATATATTCTTATTTTAATAACCGTATAATGATAGATTTTGTTACTCTAACTTTCTTTTATGATAGTTAGTGGATCTTTGACAATTAATCACAGGCAAATAATCTGATCGATTTTAATGTGTCTTTTATTACTTTGATTCTTTTTATTCTATTAAGACTAAATATATAATCTAAACAACACATCAAATCCCATTTCGTTTCTCTGTAGAACTAAGAAATGGCCTTCCTCTTCCAAATAACCATTGCAAGTATTGTTATCATTATACTAATAGTAAATATCAGTACTATTCTAATGTTGGATATCTCAGGCATAGTAAATAATAAAACATTTGTATTTTTAGGAGCAAACCATTGCGCTAGCATTAAGCCTATTGAAACTAAAAAAGCCAAAGAAATATTATTACTAAAGCTAAAGAACAGTAAACCTATTACACCTATGATTACTCCAATCGAAAGGCTATGAAATACCATCCTCATTAAGCTATAACTTGTTGCACCACTATTTATTAAATAGATATAGCTAAAAGTCATTCCCCCGTAAAAAAACAGCCTAACAATGCCTCGCAACACATATATGTATTCAAGCATCGTATTTCTCATTAAAAGAAGATCTTTTATTGGACTTTGACACTCGGCATAAAATAATGTTACAAAAGAAAAGATTCCGGATAAAGGTAAAAATCGTTCGACAATCATCGCTTCATTAGTAATGTCTAAATTCTTTACCCCAAAAGCAAAGTAAGTGATCCCCATGATAACTAGATAGACAAACACTTCTAGAGGAAAATTATGCTTTAACTCTAGCTTCAATTGAGAGATTGTTTTTGAAAGCATAATCTCCCCTCCTTCTTCTTTCATATAAAAAGGATGTAACGATTATTAAAAAAAGTGCTAGCCCTATCCAAATGCCTCTCCCCACTAGAAAAACATTGACCTTACTATCAAAATACGCTTGATTGCCCACAGAGTTATATCTAATGAGAAGACCATACCCAATATTATAAAAAACATTTGTGGAAGATGACATCATGTAAACCAAGGAAAAAATAGGTCCTAGAAATCCTAATAAAATACTATGACTGGCTATTGTTAATAAAGTTGTGAGACTTATAACAAATAAAATAATTGGCAATATCCATGATATAACAAAGAAGTAGGATTTAAACGGACACAATAAACTAGCACCATGTACAAACAGTAATTGAATTTCATAATAGGAAAAGAGTACCAAAATAATAAATAGTAGTGACAAACTCATTGCTAAAACCCTTGTCAAAACCAATTTGATTGAAGATGTATTCTTTATATATAGTGTGTTTTCAATAGCTTCTTTTCTGTCTTTGTTCCAAAAATATAAACCTATAAACCAAGAAAATAATAAGGTGAAGATACCTGCATAATCACTAAAATACCTAGCAAAAGCAACATCTAAACCTTCTTCCTTAACAAGCAAATAATCCTTAATGGCCTCTTCATAAGACATTCCTTTGTCACCAAAATGAACCTTATAATTATTCTTAGCATAGAAAGAGCCTCCCCCTATTAAGGCGTCTATTTTGCCTAATTGAGTCTCTAATTTTTCTTCAGTAGGAATTGATAGATTCTGACTCAAAGGAATATCTTCATATGGCATGCCTATTAAATCAGATAAGATATCTTTAATCGCATCTAATTCATCCTGTTCTAATTTATTTTCTCGATAAAAGCCATAAGGATAACTAATAAAATGATTGTTTTCTATATTTAAGTACAAATCATTCACCAAATTAGAAAAAATATAAGCACGATCCTCTGTTAAATAATGACCATATTGCTCTTGTCCTGGGTCAGGTTCTTTAAAATCATAGGAATCACTCTCTATCTGTCCTGTAATAGCTATAATCAAGGCTATGGCTACCCCTACAAAGATTAAAGACCTGCCTATTCTTTTTAATTCTACTACAAATAATTTCATCTAATCTCTCCTTTCATGAATCTTCATTAAATATGCTGATTCCAAACTAGGAGAGATTCGCTTAAACTGATCCAAAGGTCTTCCCGTATGGATGAAACTTACCATAATACCATTAGCTAATTCTTTTTGCTCAAAGACCATGTACTCCTCTTTAAATCTTGATAAATCCTTTCTATTTACGAGGGTTTCATAAATTCCACCAGAATATTGATTTAATAAATCTTCCACTGATCCATCATAAATAAAATGACCACTGTCTAATATTCCTAATTTAGTAGCTGTGCTTTCTAAATCGCTTGCAATATGCGTTGAAAATAAAACAATCTTTTCTGTCGCTAGATCACCCAATAAATTTCTAAAGCGAATGCGTTCTTCTGGATCTAGCCCAGCGGTCGGTTCATCAACCACTAAAACTTTTGGATCATTCAAAAGGCTTTGAGCAATACCTAAACGTCTTTTCATACCGCCCGATAAGCTCTTTACTTTTTTATTTCTATCTTGGTTTAGATTAACTAAGTCTAATAGCATCTCCACTCGTTGATTTAATTCAAATCGCTTGAGATTATCCAATGTTCCCAAATAGATTAATGAATCTTTGACTTTCATTTCTGGATAAAAATCAAAATCCTGTGGCAAATAACCTACGAGTCTGCGAATCTCTTTTGGGTTCGATTGACCACAGACTTGAATCTGACCAGTTTTTATAGGTAAAAGTCCCACTATTAATTTCATCAGGGTCGTCTTACCGGCTCCATTTTTACCCAATAGTCCATATAGACCATTATTGATACTGATATTGATGTCGGATAAAACTTTTTTCTTGCCATAAGTAAAACTCAAATTCTTAATTTCGATCGAATTCATCCTACATACCTCCCTTTTAAAACTAGTTGAAGTATATAAAACAATTTCCAATAATTTTCCAAGATTAGGCCTTTTTTATAAATAATTTTGTATTGGCTCCTACATTATTACTCAAGACCATCTTTACCCCTTGTTTTTTCATTATTTCATCTGTAATGTACAATCCCAGTCCCATGTTACCTACTAAAGGGTTTTCACTAAAGTAGGGCTTATTGTAATTATTGAGGGCTTCTTGAGAAAATCCCAAGCCATCATCTTCTATTTCTACTATTAAATAACTTTCATTTTCATAAAGGGAAAGAGTTATTTGATTTTTAGCATGTCTTTTCGAATTTTTAAGAATATTAACCAAACCTTCTATGAATCTTTCTAGATCTAGGTCGATTTTTTGAGATAAATCTTTTAATTTACACCTAAAAGAAAGATTGTCCTCCCAGCAATCTAATTCTCTCTTTATCATATACAATAAGTCTTTACTCTTGATTGTCCGAATGTCTAGTTCCATATCTGCCATGTTCTGACCTATCTGGAGATTATTAACATAATCTTGAATCCTCTTTTCGCTTCTAGTCATGCGAGATAAAATTCGCTTCACTCTCTCATCATCCGGTTCATAAATTGTATTCAGCATTTCCATGTCACCACTTAGCACAGCTAGTGGATTCTTTATCTCATGTAAAATCGTATCCAATTTTTTAGATAGTTCGTTGGTCTTTTGAATAGAATTAAAACGATCTTTCTTTAATTCTATATTTTTCACTACCAATTCAAAGACTTTCTTACTCAGTTCATTCTGGTCTTCTATATTCGCCTCTTCATAATTTTCTAAAAATTTAAAAATCAATTCTATTTTATGCTTATAAAATAGGTTAAAAAAAAGACAAAAGAATAGGATAATCACCACAATCGGTGTGAAATCAATCATTGCTCGCAATAAATCTGAAAACATCAAACTATTAAGAAGACTCGTTCGGTCAGTTAAAGCATTTGATAAAAGAAAATTTTTCTTTATGTCATTTAAAAAAACTTGTAGAAGCAAACCACACGGAATCGAAAAAATTAGACTAACGGACAAATATAAATTAAATGCCCCTCTCAGTTTCCAATTTTTAGAAAATTCTCTTAGCCAATCCATGAATAGCCCAGCCCCCAGTGTGTTTTTATCAAATCTTCTTCTGAATGTTCTGATAATTTGTTTCTAATATTTCTGATATGCTCCGAAACCACCTGGGGACTGCCATAGCTGTCAATTCCCCTTAAACTATCATAAATTCTTTCTTTGCTAAAAATTTGTTTGGGATTATTGATGAGTAAGGCTACTATTTCATATTCAGTTTTTGTCAACTCAATTTCATCACCATTAACTTTGCAGGTTCCAGATTCAACAAGAAGCGAAATATTATTTGATTGTGCTTGTCCTTTTCGATCACCTCTAGTTACGTTAGTATAAATTCTCGCATAGAGCTCATCTAAAGAGAACGGCTTGGTAATGTAATCATCTCCCCCTAACATTAGGCCTTTTATTTTATCTTCTTTATTAGATCTTGCTGATAAAAACAAAATTGGCATTAACCATCTTTCTCTTAGCCGTCTACAGATTTCAAACCCATTATTTCTGGGCAAATTGATATCTAAAAGGATTAAATCGACTCCAGATAGATCGTTAGGAATTTCATCAGAACTATAAGCTTTTAAGACAGTTATCTCTTTGTTTTCTAAAAACATTTCCAGCATATCCACGAGGTCTCTATCATCTTCAATGATTAAAAGCGTTTTGTTTTGCATTATAAGGGCAACTCCTTTATTAAATAATTCTTATCGTTAAGCCTAGAGAATTTAATATAAATACATACAATATTACTATTCGTTTCTCAACATATTCTTCCTAATGCTTCGATTATGACTTTTTATCAGTCAATCATTGAAGAAGACAAGCTGCTTTTATTCTTGAAAAACTTGAAACTAAAATAAATTATCCTCATTCAATACTTTCTACTATGTAGGTACTATTTCAAATTACATATATTTTATACTTAAAATCATCCGTATGCCAAATCAAAAAACTATTCATACATTACAAAAGACAAAGAATATACATTTTATCAAAGGACAAAGGCTATATTAAGATCCTTTTACATGGCCTTTTATCTTTTACACAATTGTATGATTTTTATCAAATTTCTCAAAAAGTTTTTTTAGCAGTTCTTATCAACTATCATTTCTTCCATAAGATTATTCCTCCTCTTCAATTAAAAAAATATCTTAAACTCATTTTCAAAGGTGTTTTTTAGAGTTTTTTTATATCGAAAACAGTATCACAACTTCATTTTTCACAAAAAAACAATCCCCTAAAACCATGGTATAAAATGCTTTAAGGGATTTTAAATTTTCTTCCCACTCCTTGAAATTTAAGTTGAAATAGCTATTTATAGGGATTCTTGCAGTCAATTATATGAACAAAAGGTTGTTTTCACTCTTATTATGCTCAGTTTTAGAGAAATAGTATAATTATAGTATCAAAGAAGATATATACTCCCCGTTTATAATTTTATATATTTTGTAGCTCTACCTTGCCCCACTTTTCTGACTAAATTTTCTTCCATTAGATGATCCAAAGCTCTGAGGCTCTTATATTTATCAAAACCAGTTATTTTTTTAATTTCCAATCTACTTAATTCTTTCTTTTTAGGCATTCTTTGTAAAAGAACAGATGCACTTTCACTTTGTTAGACGATAATACATATGTGACATAAAACAAATAAAAATAGGGAGCTTCTGT
>NZ_JBNUPJ010000029.1:0-12957 GCF_050409485.1 Facklamia sp. P12945 | reverse complement strand
TGAAGTAACCAGTCGGTTACCTCACCTACTCATCAACCCTATTTGACAAAGAGCCCAATTTAGATGAGGGCGATTTTTAAATAGCTTAATTAATTAAGCTTTAGAAGGAATTTTTCTAAGTCAGCCATTGAATTGGAGTTTTCCAATTTACTGTCTACTTTACCATCTTTAACAATGAGCAGTTGGGGAACCGTGGAAATTTCAAAGAAATTATCGACAACATCACGGAAATTATCATCCTCCATTCGCTCATCGGCATTATAATAATGATAATTTAGGTTCATTTCTTTAGCTAATTGATTTAACTTAGGTAGAAAAACACGACAATATGGACAAGAATCAAAACCTACATAGATTAGTTTGGCTTCATTTTTAGAATCTTCGATAACTGCTTCATAAGCAGTTTGACCTTCTATTTTAGAAAGGTTAGACATCTTTAAAGGGGCGATACTTACTTCATCGGCATATTTTTCAATCTTGTCTAGCTCTTTATAGACTTTTTCTTTCGTTTCTTTATCTAAGTTTAAAAGAATAAGGTCTTCCTTAAAAGAAACTTGACCATCTTCTCCAATGTAGTCGCTTTTTTCAATCTTGCTTTTTTGATTTGTGATTGGATTTTCTTGTTTGTCTATTTTAGAATCATTTAGTTGGCAAGCAGTTAGTAAGAAACAGACTGACATTAGTAGGAACAATTTTTTATTTAATAATTTCACTGTAAACTTCCTTTATAAAAAGCTTAGTAATGGTTTAACTCTTATAGAAAATATTTAATTACTTAAGCATGATAATAATTAAATTATATCACTTTTTTAGCAATAATGTTAAGATATATGAGATCGATTCAAGCAAGGGGTGTATTTATGTCCGATCATTATTATAGTCAGCAACCACAAAGCAGTCATGATGAACGTTATATTGAAGCACAGCTTTTTCACCAAAGTTATCAGTTTTCTACCGATGCGGGAGTTTTTTCCAAAGGTAGAGTGGACTTTGGTTCGCGCCTCTTGATAGAAAATTTTTTAAAGCTTAATCAAAGTATAAATTTCGGCCAACTATTGGAGTTAGGCTCAGGTTATGGGCCAATTTCGGTTGCCATTGCTGATCAATCGCAGTCACTTCAAGTGTTGGGTTTGGAAGTTAATCAGCGAGCCTTGGCATTAGCTAAGGAAAATATGCGATTGAATCGAGTGACAAATCTGGATTTTATACAAGCAGATGTTGTCACTCATAATTTCGAGCCAATTTATGATTATGTTTTAACTAATCCACCTATTCGAGCTGGTAAGACTATTGTTCAGCAATTTGTGACCCAAGCCTATCAAGCACTAAAAGAGGAAGGACAGTTATGGCTGGTTATCCAGAAAAAACAAGGGGCACCCAGTATGAAAAAGTTTATGGAAGAAACATTTGGAAATGTCAGTGAAATCGATCGCTCTAAAGGCTATTGGATTTTACAATCCATCAAGTAGTTTCAAGATTAAACACATTGGTTTTAAAAAGTCATTATTGATTAGAGGGGAAGCGTTTATTTGTTCGATAAAGTTAAAAATTATGTTACTCAGATTTCAGCTCCTATTTATATTGTGCTGACGTTTGTCGTGATTTCCTTTATTGGAGGAATACTATTAGCCACTCCTTTAGCTAGTCGATCAGGTGAATGGACGAAGCTAATTGATGCTTGGTTTACAGCTGTTTCAGCTGTTTGTGTAACGGGAAATGTAACAGTTAACACTACAGACCATTGGAATTATTTTGGACGAACGATTATTCTAGTTTTAATTGAAATTGGTGGACTTGGATTTATGACCTTATGGGTTACCGTTTTTATCTATATGGGCAAGCAAATAAATCTAAGACTGCATAAAGTTTTACTTGAATCTTTAAATATCTCCGATATTTCTGAAGTTAGAAATCTTTTGAGCTATATCATCCAATTCTCTTTGATTGTACAGATTATTGGGGCGGCTTTATTAGGAATTGACTTTATTCCACGCTTTGGCTGGTTAAAAGGAACTTATTATGCCATCTTTCATAGTGTGTCCGCCTTTTGTAATGCCGGTTTTGATTTGTTGGGAGATTCTATGATTGGTTTCCAAGACAATCCTTTAGTTCTCCTAACTTGTATGGGTTTGATTATCATTGGTGGATTAGGTTTCATTGTTTGGCGAGATTTGCTAACCTTTTATCGCAATCGTAAATTATTGTGGCATACTAAAATAGTTTTGACTACAACGGCTATTTTACTCCTTTTAGGAACAGTATTATTCGCTCTAACTGAACAACCTAGTCCTTTGTTTAAGGACCAACCCTTCTTTATTAGACTTGTAAACTATCTTTTTCTAGCGGTGACACCACGAACCGCTGGCTTTTCGAATGTGGACTATACCGCTTTATCATCTGCCGGCATTTTCTTAACCATTGTCTTAATGTTTCTAGGCGCTTCTTCGGGATCCACCGGGGGTGGGGTTAAGACCACTACTTTAGCAAGTCTTTTAATTTTTTCTTCTTCAGCTATTCGTCGTAGAGGATCGGTTATCTTTAAGCGTACCATCCCTGAAGGAGCTATTTTGAAGGCCATCTTTATTTTAATTTCAGGCTTAAGCTTAATTACCTTTGTCACCATGATCTTGTTAATAACAGAAACAATTCCTCCAGGATTCGGCATCGAATATGTAGTAGTAGAAGTTGTCTCTTGCTTTTCAACAGTTGGTTTAAGTATGGGTTTAACCCCTAATTTAACTGGTATTGGTAAAACCGTTTTAATTTTTATGATGTTTATTGGTCGAATCGGGTTGTTAACTATTTTTTGGTCAGCGAGTATGGGAAGAAAGCCATCAAAGATTAAATACCCGCATGGTAACTTGATGATAGGATAGAAAGGGAGAAACTTTCATGAAAAAAGAAATCACAGCAGTTTTAGGTCTCGGATTATTCGGAACATCCTTAGCCAAAACTTTAGCGGAAAACCACAAGCAAGTAATCGTGATTGATCGCGATATGGAGCTAGTTGAAGCTATTGCTAGTAAGGTGGAAGTGGCTGTACAAGGTGACTTTACCAAGTATGAAGTATTAAAAGAAGCCGGAGTTGGTGAAGCACAAATGGCAATTATTGCCTCCTCTTCAAAGTTTGATAATACGATTACTACCTTATTATCTTTACAAAAGTTAGAAGTACCGACCATTATCGCAAAAACGCGCAAAGAAGAGTATAAAGAAGTGCTTTTGAAATTAGGTGTTGATCGCGTTATTTTACCCGAAACAGATATGGGGATTCGGATTGGTAATGAACTGACCAATGATTCGGTACTCGATTTAATTCAATTAGACGCTCAGAGCCACATTGTTGAATTTACCGCTCGTAAGAATTGGATAGGGAAGACGATTGAAGAAATAAATTTTAGAAGCCGTTATGATATTAATTTGATTGCGATTAAGTCTCGTATTGAAGAAGGATTTGATATTAACGTCAATCCAGACTTTATTATTGAAGAAAGCGACCTCTTTGTCGGCTTAACCAACACCAATAATGCGAAAGTTTTATTAGAAAAAGAAATTTAAGATTTTATATTTATAAGACCACTTGCTAATTTAATTCGAGTGGTCTTTTGCTTTTAAAGTCTGAGAAAGAAAGTCTTGACTTTGATAAAAAATAAGTGTAATATTGAATAACGCATAGCGTGAACATTGAATTCAAAATGGCACCGAAATATTGTCCGGTCGGCGATTTTGGCAGAGTAAACAAAAGATTGAGGAAGCTTAGGCGATTAAAATCAATTCTTTTGTCTTTTTTTTGCCCTTAAAAAGGACAAAAAGCATTTTGTTATCAAATTATAATATTTGTAAACATATTGTAATCTGCCGGTCGATAGTTAAAGCAAGCCCAGAAGAATCACCATTCGCTACGTAATATTAAAGAGGGGTGAATTGTTTGAGTCAGCATCATATCGTGAAATATGGTAAAAAAGCAGAACGTCGTAGTTATGCACGAATTGATGAGGTTTTGGAATTACCAAACTTGATTGAAATCCAAACCGATTCCTATCAATGGTTTTTAGAAGAAGGATTAAAGACCATGTTCCAAGATATCTCGCCAATCGTCGATCATACAGAAAATTTAGAACTTTATTTCCATGATTACTCATTTCAAGAGGCTAAATATACAGTAGAGGAAGCTCGTTCCCACGATGCCAACTACTCTAAACCAATCTATGTTAATTTGCGCTTAGTTAATAAGGAATCTGGTGAAGTAAAAGAACAAGAAGTATTCTTTGGCGATTTCCCAATTATGACGGATATGGGAACCTTCATCATTAATGGGGCAGAACGTGTTATTGTTTCACAATTAGTACGTTCTCCAGGTGTCTACTTCCATGATAAAGTAGACAAAAAATCAAGACATACTTTTGCTTCAACCGTTATTCCTAACCGAGGAGCTTGGCTAGAATTTGAAACGGATGCTAAAGGAATTGCCTATGTCAGAATTGACCGGACACGTAAATTGCCAATTACAGCCTTAATTCGTGCACTTGGTTTTGGCGAAGATGACGAGATTGTTGAAATCTTATCTGAAACCACCCTATTGAATGACACTTTAGCTAAAGATGTCCATAAAAACATTTCTGACTCCCGTGCTGAAGAAGCCTTGAAAGATATTTATGAACGCCTACGTCCTGGTGAGCCGAAGACAGCAGATTCTTCACGTAACTTATTAACGGCTCGTTTCTTTGATCCAAGACGTTATGATTTAGCGCCAGTTGGACGTTATAAGATTAATAAAAAACTCCACTTAAAGCACCGTCTTTTAGGAATGACACTCGCAGAAACTTTGGCAGACCCAGAAACAGGTGAAGTACTCTTCACAGAAGGAACTGAACTTTCTGCAGGAGATATTGAACGTTTAATCCCTTACTTAGATAATGGTTTGAATGTTTATACTTATACTCCTTCACCAGATGGTGTGATTGGTGAACCGATTGACTTGCAAGTGGTCAAAGTATACTCCCCTCTTGATTCGGACCGTGTGATTAATATTGTCGGTAACGCTAATCTTGAAGGAGTGCATCACTTAACCCCAGCAGATATTATCGCGTCAATGAACTACTATTTATTATTAAATGAACAAGTAGGCTCAACAGATGATATTGATCATTTGGGCAACCGTCGTATTCGTTCAGTCGGTGAATTACTGCAAAATCAATTCCGTATTGGCTTATCGCGTATGGAAAGAGTAGTCCGTGAAAGAATGTCCTTACAAGATATTTCAACAATGACACCGCAACAGTTAATTAATATTCGTCCAGTTGTAGCGGCTATTAAAGAGTTCTTTGGCTCTTCTCAATTATCACAATTTATGGATCAAACCAATCCATTGGGTGAATTGACTCACAAGCGTCGTCTTTCTGCTTTAGGACCGGGAGGGTTAACACGTGATCGCGCTGGTTATGAAGTGCGTGACGTTCACTACTCTCACTACGGTCGTATGTGTCCAATTGAAACACCAGAAGGTCCAAACATTGGATTAATTAACTCCTTATCTTCATATGCAAAAATAAACCGTTATGGTTTCATTGAAACACCTTATCGTAAAGTGGATAAGGCTAACAAGACCGTTACAGAAGAAATTGCGTATTTATCAGCAGATGAAGAAGATTTATACATCATTGCTCAAGCTAACTCTCGTTTAAATGAAGATGGTACTTTTGAAAATGACACGGTTATGGCTCGTTATAAAGACCAAAACTTAGAGGTCAAAACTAACACAGTCGATTTTATGGATGTTTCACCAAAACAGGTAGTTGCAGTAGCAACGGCATCGATTCCTTTCTTAGAAAACGATGACTCCAACCGTGCTTTAATGGGAGCTAACATGCAACGTCAAGCAGTTCCTTTAATTCGTCCCAAAGCACCGATTATCGGAACAGGTATTGAGTATAAAGCTGCTCACGACTCGGGTGCGGCATTGATTTGCCGACGTCCAGGTCGGGTAACCTATGTGGATGCTGAACGTATTCGTGTGCAATTAGAAGATGGTTCCGTTGATGAATACCGCTTAACTAAATTTGCACGTTCCAATGCGGGAACATGTTACAACCAACGTCCAATTGTTGTTGTTGGAGATCAAGTTGATGCTAATGAAATTTTAGCAGATGGATCTTCGATGGAAAACGGTGAAATGGCCTTAGGTCAAAACCCATTGGTAGCCTTTATGACTTGGGATGGTTATAACTACGAGGATGCCATCATCATGTCTGAACGTCTAGTTAAAGACGATGTCTATACCTCTATTCATATTGAAGAATATGAATCAGAATCACGTGATACTAAGTTAGGACCAGAAGAAATTACGCGCGAAATCCCTAATGTTAGTGAGGAATCCCTCAAATATTTAGATAAAGATGGAATTATTATGGTCGGTGCGGAAGTACGCGATGGAGATATTCTAGTCGGAAAAGTCACACCAAAAGGTGTGACTGAATTGACAGCAGAAGAACGCCTCTTACACGCTATTTTTGGTGAAAAAGCACGTGAAGTTCGTGACACTTCCTTAAGAGTTCCCCATGGTGGTGGTGGAATTGTGCACGATGTTAAGGTATTCACTCGTGAAAATGGCGACGAGCTTTCACCAGGAGTGAATAAATTGGTTCGTGTTTATATTGTTCAAAAACGTAAAATTCAAGTCGGTGACAAGATGGCTGGACGTCATGGAAATAAAGGGGTTGTCTCTTTAATCATGCCGGAAGAAGATATGCCATTTATGCCTGATGGGACACCAGTTGATATTATGTTAAACCCATTAGGGGTGCCTTCAAGGATGAATATTGGACAGGTCTTTGAATTACATTTAGGAATGGCCGGACGTCAATTAGGCATTAATTTTGCTACACCTGTCTTTGATGGGGCGAATGAAGAAGAGGTTTGGGAAACAGTTAGAGAAGCCGGATTAGAACCGGATGCTAAGACAACTCTATATGACGGTCGTACTGGAGAACCATTTGACCGAAAAGTTTCAGTCGGTGTCATGTATATGTTGAAACTCGCACACATGGTCGATGACAAGCTGCATGCACGCTCAACGGGCCCATATTCATTAGTAACCCAACAACCGCTCGGAGGTAAAGCACAGTTTGGTGGACAACGTTTTGGCGAGATGGAAGTTTGGGCCTTAGAAGCCTATGGTGCAGCTTATACCTTACAAGAAATCTTGACTTATAAATCAGATGATGTAGTAGGTCGTGTGAAGACATACGAAGCCATTGTCAAAGGAGAAGCTATTCCCAAACCTGGTGTACCAGAATCCTTCCGTGTATTAGTTAAAGAACTACAAGCTTTAGGATTGGACTTGAAAGTCTTGGATGCTGAAGATAAAGAAATTGAACTATTGGATGATGACGATGAAGATGATGTAATTAACTTTAATGCGCTTGAGAAGTATAAAGAAGATCAAAAAGCCGCTGAAGAAAAGAGCGTCGTTCAAACAAGTGAAACTAATGAAAGTTCAGCCTCAATTACTAGTGGAGATACAACTAAAGAGGACTAGTAATGTCTAAATGCCTTGGAGCCATTGGAGAAAAGGCACTCCATTAATTGGTGGAAACACCAGCTTAAATCAAGAAGGAGGTCGGCCCCTTGATAGATGTTAATAAATTTGATTCCATGAAAATCGGTCTCGCATCCCCAGAAAAAATTCGTTCATGGTCTTATGGGGAAGTCAAAAAACCAGAAACCATCAACTATCGAACTTTAAAACCCGAAAAAGATGGACTCTTTTGCGAGCGTATTTTTGGTCCTACCAAGGATTGGGAATGTTCTTGTGGGAAGTTAAAACGTGTTCGCTATAAAGGTCGCGTATGTGACCGTTGTGGCGTGGAAGTGACTCGCGCTAAAGTTCGTCGTGAAAGAATGGGGCATATAGAATTAGCAGCCCCAGTTACTCATGTGTGGTATTTCAAAGGGATTCCAAGCCGTATCGGCTTGATCCTTGACATGAGCCCGAGACTATTAGAAGAAGTGATTTATTTTGCTTCTTACATAGTTATTGATCCAGGCGATACGGGTCTAGAATATAAATCATTACTCACTGAGACAGAGTATCGTGAGAAAAAACGTGAGTTCGGCAACCGTTTTTATGCCAAAATGGGTGCAGAAGCGATTAAAGAACTCCTACATGCAGTTGATGTAGATGCTGAGATCAGTGGTTTACGAGAAGAGCTTAAAACGTTGACTGGACAAAAAAGAACGCGAGCGATTCGTCGTTTAGATATCTTGGATTCTTTCCAAGAATCAGGAAACAAACCAGAATGGATGGTTATGGATGTTTTGCCAGTTATACCACCTGATTTAAGACCGATGGTTCAGTTGGAAGGAGGACGCTTTGCAACTTCTGACTTAAATGATCTTTACCGTCGAGTGATTAATCGTAACAATCGTTTGAAACGCCTTTTAGATTTAGGTGCACCAAATATTATTGTGCAAAACGAAAAACGAATGTTACAAGAGGCAGTAGATGCTTTGATTGATAATGGTCGTCGTGGACGTGCTGTTACTGGTCCTGGTAATCGTCCATTAAAATCTCTTTCTCACATGCTTAAAGGTAAACAAGGACGTTTTCGTCAAAATCTTTTAGGAAAACGTGTGGACTATTCTGGTCGTTCGGTTATCGTTGTTGGACCGTCTTTAAAAATGTACCAATGTGGAATACCAAAAGAAATGGCCATCGAACTATTTAAACCGTTCGTAATGAAAGAATTAGTAGAACGCGAAATAGCTAGCAACGTAAAAAATGCTAAACGTATGATTGAAGTTCAACATGATGCGATTTGGCCTGTTATTGAAGATGTTATTAAGGAACACCCCGTACTACTTAACCGAGCACCTACTCTTCACCGATTAGGTATTCAAGCTTTTGAACCGGTTTTAATTGAAGGGAAAGCAATTCGTCTACACCCATTAGTATGTAACGCTTATAACGCTGACTTTGATGGGGATCAAATGGCAGTTCACGTACCGTTATCTGAAGAAGCTCAAGCTGAAGCCCGTCTGTTAATGTTAGGTGCACAAAACATCCTAAGTCCTAAGGACGGTAAGCCAGTTGCAACACCTTCACAGGACATGGTGCTTGGTAATTATTATTTAACAATTGAAGAACCGGGACGTGTGGGCGAAGGAATGATTCTAAGCTCCATTTCAGAAGCGGAGATTGCATATCAAAATGGCTATGTGCATTTACATACCCGTGTAGCGATTCCTGCTAAGTCTTTCACTAATAAAACTTTCACTGACTGGCAAAGAGAACGTTTAATGGTTACAACTATTGGTAAATTATTCTTTAACGAAATCATGCCAGATGAATTCCCATATTTAAATGAGCCATCAAATGAGAACCTAACGCAACAAACACCTGATAAGTACTTCTTGGAACCAGGTGTAAACGTTAAAGAAGCTATTGAACAGATGGAGCCTGTGTCACCGTTTAAGAAAAAAGATTTTGGTAATATTATTGCTGAAGTCTTTAAACATTATCATATTACTCAAACATCAATTATGCTAGATAAGATGAAAGATTTGGGTTATAAATATTCTACGCAATCAGGTATCACCGTAGGGGTAGCGGATGTTCTCAGTTTAGATAGTAAAGCAGAAATCTTAGAGAAAGCTCATGCCAAAGTTGATGAGATTACTCGAATGAGACGACGCGGACTTCTAACTGAAGACGAGCGCTATGAAAATGTTATTCGTACATGGGAAAAAGCCAAAGATCAGATTCAAAAGGATCTACAAAAGAGCTTGCCACGTCTAAACCCCATCTT
Source organism: Facklamia sp. P12945 (assembly GCF_050409485.1). Classification (NCBI taxonomy): domain Bacteria; kingdom Bacillati; phylum Bacillota; class Bacilli; order Lactobacillales; family Aerococcaceae; genus Facklamia; species Facklamia sp. P12945. The sequence goes on along the minus strand of NZ_JBNUPJ010000029.1, from coordinate 3,151 downwards.
TATGATGTCTGACTCTGGTGCCCGTGGTAATATTTCTAACTTTACCCAGCTAGCCGGAATGCGTGGGAATATGGCGGCTCCTTCTGGGAAAATCATCGAATTACCAATTACATCCAACTTCCGTGAAGGCTTAAACGTTATGGAAATGTTTATCTCCACTCACGGAGCGCGTAAAGGGATGACCGATACGGCCTTGAAGACCGCTGACTCAGGTTATTTAACACGTCGATTAGTTGATGTCGCTCAAGATGTCATTATCCGTGAGGAAGATTGTGGAACAGACCGTGGAGTTGAAATTCGTGAAATTGCCGATGGTAATTCGGTTATTGAGTCCCTAGAAGAACGTTTACAAGGACGTTATGCACATAAATCAGTCATTCATCCAGAAACTGGAGAAGAAATTGTTAAGGCTCAAGAATTGATTACAGATGAGAAGGCTGCAGAAATTATTAAAGCAGGTATTGAAGCTGTAACTATTCGTTCAGTCTTTACATGTAATACTGACCATGGTGTATGTAAACATTGCTATGGACGCAACTTAGCGACTGGATCAGAAGTAGAAGTTGGAGAAGCAGTAGGTACAATCGCTGCTCAATCTATCGGTGAGCCTGGTACTCAGTTAACCATGCGTACCTTCCATACGGGAGGGGTTGCCGGTGGTGGTGATATTACTCAAGGTTTACCACGTATTCAAGAAATTTTTGAAGCGCGTGTTCCAAAAGGACAAGCAACCATTACGGAAGTTGCCGGAGTTGTTACTTCGATTGAAGAAAAATCAAGCGAGCGGTTGAAAGAAATTACCGTTACAGGAGTTACGGATAACCGCACTTATAAAGTGGCTTATGCTGCTCGCCTTAAAGTCAATGAAGGCGATCGTGTAGAACGTGGTCAAGCCTTAACAGAAGGATCAATCGATCCCAAAGAATTATTAGCAGTTACTGACGTCTTAACGGTCCAAAAATACATTATGCGCGAAGTTCAAGCCGTATATCGTGGACAAGGGGTAGAAATTGGTGATAAGCACGTTGAGGTGATGGCTCGTCAAATGTTACGTAAAGTTCGTGTAATGGACCCTGCTTCTACATCTATTTTACCAGGGGCCTTAATGGATATCGCAGACTTTGCTAAGGCTAATAAAGACACCATTACAAGTGGGGAAACACCAGCTACGGCTCGACCCGTCTTACTTGGAATTACTAAAGCTGCTCTTGAGACAAAATCATTTATCTCAGCTGCTTCCTTCCAAGAGACAACACGTGTCTTGACCGATGCGGCCATTCGTGGAGACCGTGACTACTTAATTGGTCTAAAAGAAAACGTCATTATTGGTAAATTAATCCCAGCTGGTACTGGAATGAACAGCTACCGTGATTTGGAAATCCAAACCACTCAAGATACTATTCCTATGCCAACTGAGATAACAGAGGAACCACAGCAAATGAAATAAACAAAATAGATTAAACCCTTCAATTATTGAACTGCTCCCCCAAAAGTAAAACTATTTTAGGGGGAGTTTTTCATAATTGAAGGGTATTTTTATATGATATATTGCAATAATTATTACGACACTTCTGTTAACAAATTCAATTCCTCAATATAACGTTCAAAGGGTGCTTCAAACGCTAGACATTTCCTTGGTTTAGCGTTTACTTTATAGATAGCTTTAAACAAGTCTTGATCCTTTAGCTGTGCGAAATCCGTTTTCTTAGGAAAGAATTCCCTTAGCAAGCCATTGCTGCCTTCATTGGTGCCTCTTTGCCATGCACTCTAGGCATCGGCAAAGTAAAAACCTATCCCTAACTTACTCTCTACTACGTCATAGCAAGCGAATTCTTTTCCTCTATCGGATGTGAATGTTTTAAAGGCTCCTTGTGGTAAGGATTTTGTTAATTGATAAAGCGCTTCTAACATAGATTGTTTACTTCTGTCTGGTGTTTTTATCGCAAAATAGGTACGAGTCTTCCTTTCTGCAAAAGTAGCTAAACATTCTTTGCTTTTTCCTCAAGAAGATACTAGAATATCAAGTTGTCAGTGTCCAAATTCAGTGCGCTTCTTCACCACTTTGGGTCTTTTCTAAACAGAAGTGTTGATATCAAATCTTTCTCTTCTTTCTTTCGTTTTTTTTAGAGTGACCTTTTCTCCTTAACACCTGCAAGGAAACGGATAAAGTCTCCTTATATATCCAATTATAGAATGTCTTAAAGGAGAAGGTATTTGGGAAAAGTCTTACTTCTATCATCCGTGGTAATATATAAGGCTCATAACAATCTCTTTCATGTGTATGTTTTATAGTAATGACATTTTACATGAATTAAATTTGTTATGAGTTTTATTTTTACTCGTGTTGCATTAAATTTTACAATGCATCATATCAAAACATAACTAGTTATAAAAGAAAATATTAAAAAAGGGATAAATGGAATTATTTTACTTTTAGAAAGATAACAATACAAAAGTCCAAGTGAAGCTGCTAAAAATAAAAAGTAAGGAATAGAGCCTAGGGGAATAAACAATAGAGAAATACAGATGAATTTTAAATCGGCACCTCCCATCCAATACTGTTCTGTTCTTATAAGAAGAAAGCTGATAAGACAGAAAATAAGAAAATACTGAAAGGGAATAATATTATATGAATAATTATAGAGTAATCCGAGCGTCAAAAAAGAAAGTTGTAGAAAATCAGGAACCCACTGATCAAGTATATCCATGAAGGTCATGAATAGAAAGATAAGTAATAAAATCAGATTAAAAAAAGAAAAAGCAGTGAATAGAAAAAAGAAGAAAGAGCAGAGTCCACCAAACAATTCAAAGTAAAAGTGATTGACACTTATTTTCCGACAGCAAAAATAACAATGCCCCTTCAGCAATAAATATGAAAACAAAGGAAATAACTGCCAAAAGTAGAGTTTGTGCTGGCAATAATCACAAGAAGATCGTGCTTTCCAACTAAAGCTTTTATTTATAATGGAATAAGAAAGATAGTAAACAAAACTCGCTATACAAGATCCAATATAAAAGTACAGTATATGAGTCATCATTAACTCCTTTTATAAGTTATAGGCTTAAATACACGTAAAAAAGAAAAAAAGTGCTAAAAATTATGTCAACCGTAAATGAAAATGTCCTGAAATTTTAAAAATTTGCGGGATAA
>NZ_JBNUPJ010000028.1:0-13292 GCF_050409485.1 Facklamia sp. P12945 | reverse complement strand
TTCCTTTCGCTAAGTTGTTTGTATATCTTTAGTGTAACAGAAGCTCCCTATTTTTTATTAGTTTTATGTCACATATGTATTATCGTCTAACAAAAAGCGAAGAATCATGGTGTAAAACATCTTGTGTAAATTTAAAAATGCTCCTTGTATAGAAAAAGAGGACCATGTCTTGTAAGATTAAGTTACGACAACTAAATCCCAAGAACATTGGAGGTCCTCTTTTAATCAATCTATTGTAAATAATCAAGGGTTGCTAGAATAAAGGCCTTAAAGGCTAAGATGAGCTTGCTTTCATCGATATCGAATTTAGAAGAATGGTGACCATGGAACTGGCCTTCAATCTCTCTTGGGTTGGCTAAAAATAAGAAAGTTGCTGGAAGCTCTTTACCATAATAGGCAAAGTCCTCAGCCCCCATTAAGGCCTCTGCTGATGGAATAAGGTAATCATCGCCTAGTCCTGCTTGTAAAGCTTTAACAGTATCTAAAGTAGAGGCTTGATCGTTTACTAAGACGGGGTATTTATACTCATAAGACAGGTCAATTTTTACATCATAAGCGACTTCCAAACCTTTGGTAATCTTATTCATTCGCTGATGAACAAATGCTCTCAAATCATCATTTAAAGTCCTTACGGTGCCTTCAATGAAGACTTGATCAGGGATAATATTTTGATTAAAGCCCCCTTCAATATGGGTCACAGAAACGACTACTGGATCACTGGCTTTAATATTCCGACTCTTAATGGTTTGAAAGGCCATTATCAATTCAGCAGCCACTGTAATCGGATCTTTGGAAGATTCAGGATAACCGGCATGAAAGCCAAAGCCTTTGATTATAATCTGAAAACGATCCATCGAGGCCATCATAGGACCAACACGATAAGAAATATGACCCGGAGCAATTGCTTTATCTAAATGACCGATATGAAAACCTAATACCCGTGTTACATCCGGATTTTTAAGGACACCTTCTTGAATCATTGGCTCTGCCCCTCCGGGGTATTCTTCACCGGGTTGGAAGATTAGTTTAACCTTACCTCCAAATAAATGACGGTGATGGGATAAAAAGTCAGCGACGGCTAGAAGCGTAGCCGTATGTCCATCATGGCCACAAGCATGCATATTACCGTTTCTCGAAGCAAAAGACAAGCCCGTTTCCTCTTGGATGGGTAAACCATCCATATCGGCTCGAAGTCCCATTACTCGATCATTTGGACTCCCTTCTTTGCTTCCTTCTATGACGACAGCCAAGCCATTTCCGTTGACATAATGGTCTTCAACCGAAAGACCCATTCCTATGAGTTGACTGCGAACATAATCCACTGTCTTCGGCAAATCTAAGCCTAACTCAGGAATCTGATGTAAATCACGTCTCCATTGAATGATTTTTTTTTCGTATTGATCATTTCTTTCAAATAGTTCTTTGCTTGGCATTAAACCACCTACTTAACCTTTACTTAAATAATTGATCAACGCTTTAGTCGTTAGGATCATTTCATCCGTATCTAGGTATTCTTCCGTCGTATGAACCAGCTCCATTCCCACACCGACAATGGCTGAGTTAAAACCTTCTTCGGCAAAAAAGTTGGCATCCGATCCTCCACCGATAATTTGAGGCTCTGCTTTGACACCGACTGTTTCGTAGGCTGCGACAATTTCTTTGACGAATTTGAGGTCATCTTGACTGGCAAGGGCTGGGTAGTCACGACGCGTTTCGATGGTATAGTCGTTTGTATACTGCTGGATAATGCCTTCGTAGGCTTGTAATAATTGGTCGACCTTTTCTTCTTGATGCGAGCGGATTTCACCGGTAAAGATACAAGAATCTGGCACCACATTATTAGGGAAATCAGAAGTAATTTGCGACACATTGGCGGTTGTTTCGTCATCAATCCTTAAGAGCGGCATTTGGCTAATGACTTTGCTCGCTACTTGGATGGCATTAATGCCCTTTTCTGGTTCGATCCCCGCATGGGCCTTACGCCCTCCAATGGTGATCTCAAAGCGGTAACAAGTCGGTGCTTGGTAGGCGACCTTATTGGCCTTGCCGGCATTGTCAGCTACAATTAAGTTTTTAGCAGGATTGATATGCTGGTAGACACTTTCCCAATTAATATTCCGCGCACCTAACATCCCCTGCTCTTCACCGGGAGTGACGATTACATAAATATCTTGGTGACTAATCTGATGCTTAACAATGTATTCCACAGCGGTTAAAATAGCGGCCAGACCGGCCTTATCGTCCCCACCTAAGGTCGTCGTCCCATCTGAGGACCAAATATTGTCCTTTTTAACGATTTTTAAGTTTTTATTGGGCTGAATCACATCGGTATGAGCATTTAGTGACACGCCCTCGCCTTCTATGTCTCCTTTAATTTTCGCAAAGATAACTGGCGAATTGCCACCGTAGGTATGCTGGCTTTCGTCAAGATGAATCTCGGCTCCAAGATTTTCAAGAAATTTAATGACATAATCTGCCATTTCTTTTTCCTCTTTAGAGGGCGAATGAATCATCAACATTTCTTCAAAAATTTCTAAATTACGTTCAGCAATCATAGTATACCTCCTATTAGTTTAATAGACCTTTTTCTAATTGTTTACGCGCAAATAAAATAGTAGTAAAGATAGATGTTAAAGTAATAACAAAAGATGGATTTCCTGGAATGAACTGAACAATGTAGATCATAACGGTTGAAATCAACAGTGCAAAAAGACCGGTCTTGTATGACTTGACCATAAATTGGCCAAAGATTGCCCCATAAATGCCTGGAATGATTAGCTCAAAATACTTCGCTAAGTCGGCAGGTAAGGTAGTAATCACCGTTTGTCCTAAAATGGTCGCAAAAATCACAAAGAAAACAGCCACATAGATGGATACAGCTAAACCGATTGTCCCCATCAAAGCCCCTTCATCTGTCCCTTGCTTGTAGCCTGATGCTTCCGATGAAATGGCTGCGGCAGGAATCTTCATATTGACCCCATTACCTGATAACATGGTTAAATATAAGCCTGATGTACCAACAATTGGGAAGTAAGTTAAAGGTTCACTCAGATAGAAAGCTCCAGAAACAGACATTTGTGAAATAGCTCCGGCGATGATGGCGGCAAAACCTGGATTATAACCAAAGACAAAGGTCATGGTTAGAGGGGGTAGTAATACGGCAATCACTCCCAAGACCATGGTTAAGCGGCCAAAATTAGTTATACTTTTGGTGAATTTTTCATAGGCTCCCATTCTTTTTCCTCCTTATAGATCTAAACAAAGAACATGCCACATAAAGCACCGGCAAACATGGCAATCGTTAGTGACCAAGACTTTAACCATTCGTATTGGTCGCTTAGTTTTTGGCAGATAATCATAATCACTAAAGCCGATAAAGAAGCGACGGCGTAGGATGGATTGACATTAATTTTTACGACATTATTCATGACAAAGTAGGCAAAAGACCCTAACATGGCACCGACACTGACTGCTGGTAATAAGGCCTTTCGTCCACCTGTCATAAAATCATTAATAACATTCATGCGATGGCCAAAGAAGAAGGTCACAATTAGCCAAGGGATAACCCCTAAAGCCGGCGTCCATAAGGCATTGGCATACACCGTTGGATCCATCATTGGAGAGAGTTCTCCGCCTGCTGCTTGCGCACCAAAGGTGGCGGCCATGGTTTCATAGTTGGTACCTCCAATAATTGACATCCGCAAGGCTGAAACCGGCGCACCTAATGAGACAATCAAGGATAAAATACTCCCTACAATCCCTAAAGCCGGTCCAATACTGGCCATGGCTGCGACTCGTAGGCCTTTTTTAACGCGCTGTTGATCCATATTTAATTCTTTGGTTGCCTTCATCGCTTTCTTTAGGATGTAGGTCCCTTGAATCAACACTAAAGCAATACCAATTCCACTAACCAGATACATCAAAGGATGGTTGGCAAATTTTAGATGGTCTGACATACAGATTCCTCCCTATTAAATTTTAAAAAAAGACTTCAACTATGATAAACTTATTGAGAACCGTTCTCTTTTAAAGATAGCGCTTACATCTTTAATTAAATTTTACCATCATCCTCTAGCAATTAAAAATAGATGATAACAATACCACCTATCCTCATTTACTTATAATCAAACTATTAGGAGCCTAGACCATGGACATTCATCATATTCAATACATTTTGGAAATCGCGAAGACGGGTTCAATCAGCAAAGCTTCTCAAAATCTTTTCGTTTCACAACCCTATTTGAGTTCAATATTAAAAAGATTTGAAGAATCGATTGGTTTTACTATTTTCGATCGTACTCACAAAGGGGTTCAACTAACGAATGATGGCCAGCAAGTTCTTAATGATTTGGAAAAACTCGATGCCCTTTATCAGTCAATTGAAACCAAATATCTAACACCGACTAATTACTTCTCTTCGCTTTCTATTTCTGCCAGGAGGTCTTCTTATATTGCTTTTGCAATCGCCAAAATGATCAACCGCCTGCAAGAGGAACATCATAACTTATCGATCAAATTTTCTGAAACAACCAACTTACAAGTCATCGAGGATGTTAATAGTGGCAATGCAGATATTGGTATTATTCGTTTTTATACGGAGAACAAGGAGCATTTTGAAAATCAATTAAAAGCGCGTTATATTGAGTGGAAGCAGCTTTCCTCCTTTCCTCGAGTCGTTCTGATTTCCCAGCAGCACCCACTGGCTAAAAAAGAGCATTTAGCGCTTAAAGACTTAGAACCCTTTACAGAAATTATCCACGGTGATTTTGAATGGGATGATTATACTGAGGCCTATTTATGGCAGAAAAAAATTAATTCCTCAAAGAAATTAATCCAAGTTTATGAGCGAGGTTCACTGCTTGACTTTATCGCTACCATTAAAGGCAGTTACACTTGGACCACAGCTACCTACCCAACGATTCTAGAAAAATACAACTTAATTGAAAAAAGCGTCTTACCGAGTCATTCGGAATGTTTAGATTATATTATTTATAAGGCGAAGCTTGAAAAATCAGTCATCCTTAAACTAGTCGAAGAGAAAATCGATGAAACGATCCAATTATTTAATTAATAAGTAGGGCGAAAATAAAAATCCCTAGAGCTAACTTCAACTCTAGGGGGTTAATCTATTCATCTTATTCTTCCAACTTCTCTCGCATATACTGACGGATTTCCTCAGCGAATTCGCGGTGGAGGGCGAAGTCAATGGTGGTCTTAATAAAGCCGATTTTCTCCCCGACGTCATAACGAATGCCTTTGAAGTCATAGGCATAGACCGGTTCGTCTTGGTTTAACATTTGAATGGCATCAGTCAGTTGGATCTCTCCGCCGGCGCCGACTTGTTTCTTGGCTAGAAAATCAAAGATCTTAGGCGTTAAAACGTATCTTCCCATAATGGCTTGGTTGGAAGGGGCTGTTCCTTGCTTAGGCTTTTCAACAAAGGTTTTAACCTTGTATAAGCGCCCATCTTGTTCCAAGGGATCAATAATACCATAGCGATGGGTTTGGTCTTGAGGGACCGTCTGGACACCGATAACGGAGGAGCCGGTTAAATCGTATTCGTCCATTAATTGTTGAATGGCTGGTTGATCACCCTCTTCTGATACCACAATATCATCACCCAGAAGAACGGCAAAGGGCTCATTACCAATAAAGCTTCTGGCGGTATAAATGGCATCGCCCAAACCTTTCATTTCTTTTTGGCGGATAAAGTAGACGTTCGCTAGGTTGGAGGCCTTTTGAACCGACTCTAACATAGCAATCTTCCCCTTGTTCATCAGGTCTAATTCTAACTCGGTATTCTTGTCAAAATGGTCTTCAATGGCTCGTTTAGACTTCCCTGTAATGATAATAATATCCTCAATACCTGCTGCCACTGCTTCCTCTACGATATACTGAATGGTCGGCTTATCAATAATCGGTAACATTTCTTTCGGCATGGCTTTAGTAGCTGGTAGAAAACGCGTTCCATAACCAGCTGCTGGAATAATGGCTTTACGAACTTTTTGTTTCATCAGGATACATCTCCTTTCTTATTTGAATCCGTACACACTAAAAAGCATAGCAAACACACTATGCTTAGTTGTATTAGTTTTCGTTAAAAATATCGCGGGTAAATACTTTATCTAAAGCATCTTTTAATTCATCTTCTGTACGGTTGGCTAAGATGATATCGGATTGTTGCTTAAATTCTGCTAAATCATTGATTACTGGACAATTCATAATAGAATCTTGCGATAAAGTCGGTTCATAGATAATAATCTCGATCCCTTCATCTACCAATAATTTAATAATATCTTGAATGGCGGATTGTCTAAAGTTATCCGATCCAGACTTCATGGTTAAACGGAAGACACCAACGGTCTTAGGATTTCTCTTCAAGACACTATTGGCGATATGCTGTTTACGGGTTTTGTTGGAATCGACAACGGCTGTCATCATATTCTGTGGAATGTCACCGTAATTGGCTAATAATTGCTTGGTATCTTTGGGTAAACAATAACCCCCATAGCCAAAAGAAGGATTATTATAATGGGTTCCAATCCGAGGGTCTAGGCCAACTCCTTGAATAATTTGGCCAGCATCCAGCCCTCTCACTTCAGCATAAGTATCTAATTCATTAAAGTAAGACACACGCAAAGCTAAGTAAGTATTGGCAAATAGTTTAATGGCTTCGGCTTCAGTGGAATTAGTAAAAAGAACCGGTACATCCTCACTATGGGCGCCTTCTACTAAAAGATCTGCAAACTTTTTAGCCGCTTCATTATGGTCACCCACCACAATACGTGAAGGATATAAATTATCATATAAGGCCTTGCCTTCTCTTAGAAATTCAGGAGAAAAGATAATATTATCAACCTTATATTTTTCTTTCACAGATTCAGTATAACCAACAGGAATGGTTGATTTAATAACAATCGTAGCTTGTGGATTGATGCGCAAGACATCTTCGATTACCGCTTCTACTGCCGTCGTATCAAAAGTATGGGTCTCGTCATCATAGTTCGTTGGTGTCGCAATAATCACCATTTCAGCTTCTTTATGTGCTTCTTCGACATCAATCGTAGCTGTTAAATTCAACTCTTGATTGGCAAAAAAATCTTCTATTTCCTTGTCCTCAATCGGCGCAATGCGCTTATTAATTAAATCAACCTTCTCTTGAATAATGTCTAGCGCTGTTACCTCATGATGCTGAGCCAATAAGACGGCAATCGATAAACCAACATACCCTGTACCTGCCACTGTGATTTTCACTGATTCTTCCTCCTAGTTTATAATCCTTTTTAATTTTAGAATTGCTAGTTATAATTAAACGCAGATTCTTTTATCATATAACAATTCCAACGATAAATTGCTTGTTTAGTTTACTTTGTAATAATCTTTATACCATTTAACAAATTTAGTCAGTCCCTCTTCAATACTGGTAGAGGGTTTGAAATTAATATCTTTTTCAAGGTCACTTACATCTGCATAAGTTCTGAGTACATCACCTGGTTGCATTTCCATATAATTTTTTTCTGCTTCTAAACCAAGTGCTGATTCAAGCGCATTTATAAAACGCATAAGTTGAACCGGATTATTATTACCAATATTGTAAATTTTATAAGGAGCAAAACTAGTACTTAAATCATCTTTACTTTCATTCCATTCTTTATTGGCCGTTGGAACTTTTTCAATTAATTTTACTACTCCCTCTACGATATCATCAATATAAGTAAAGTCTCTTTCCATTTTTCCATGATTGAATACTTTAATGGGTTTTCCAGCTAAAATATCTTTGGTGAATGAGAAGTAGGCCATGTCAGGTCTACCATAAGGACCATAAACTGTAAAAAATCTAAGACCAGTTGTAGGAATACCATATAAATGACTGTATGTATGAGCCATTAACTCATTAGATTTTTTCGTTGCTGCATAGAGTGATACTGGATGATCCACATTATGATTAGTGGAAAACGGAGCTATCTTATTCCCTCCATATACCGAACTTGAAGACGCATACATTAAATGGTCTACTGGATAGTTTCTACAAGCTTCTAAAATGTTAACAAAACCAATTAAATTTGAGTCAACATAAGCATATGGATTCTCGATAGAATAACGAACTCCTGCTTGTGCAGCTAAGTTAATAACATGAGTTGGTTTATATATTTTAAAAATCTCATCTACAGCATCTTTATCTTTTAAATCCACTTTGTGAAATTTAAAATTTTCATATTTATTTAAAATATCTAGTCTCGATTCCTTTATAGCTGGATCATAATATGTATTTAAATTATCAATACCTATTACCTCATGAGACTCTTTTAATAATTCTTTTGAAAGGTGGAAGCCAATAAAACCAGCTGCACCTGTGATTAAAATTTTCATTTTCTTACCCCGTTTCTATTATTCTTCATTAATGATTAGTTTACTTAACTCCTGAGTAGTTAACTTATTATACGACTTTGCTGATACCACATAGAATATAATTCCCAACAAGATCCATATAAATAATGCAATTCTTGAAGGAAAAGACAAATATGCTGGCATACCTGGTACAATTAATAAAATAATAAATCCTAAAGATAGAATTGATCCAATAAAGCTAACTGCAATTTGTATTCTTTTCCCCTTAGTTTTTCTTAATATATTAAAAGCGGAAGCAGTGGTATAGAAATAACCGATAGCTGCACCTATTGAAGCCATATCAACCACCCAAAGTAGGACTTGACGCCCGAACCAAGGTGTAATTAGTGAAATTAAAAGTACAAATAGTATCGCATTTTTCGGTGTCTTATTCTTTGAATCAACAACCGAAAACCATTCTGGCAATGCTTTTGCTCTTGCCATAGATAGTAGTAATCTACTAGTAGCCATATAGAAACCAATTATTCCAGCTAATATCGCTGAAATAAGTGCTATACCTAAAACAAATAAACCAATTTGTCCCATTAACTGCTCAACAGCTTCTCCTGTCGCCCAGAAAGGTCCTGTCTCGATGAATTCATTCCAAGGATATACAATTGCAGTGACGGTGTTCATTGCAATATACATTAATCCGCCAAGTAAAATTGACAGGATCATTATTCCCATTGCTTTTTTAGTAGAAAAATTCATTTCTTCAGAAGCTTGAGGGATAGTATCAAAACCAACAAACGCCCAAGGAGCAATAGCTACCACAGCTAATATCCCACCAATGGGTGTGTTTTCTGGTGAGAATGCTGGAGTTAAATTTTTTATTGATGTTTGATTACTAAATAAAGCAACAACAGTGAGTAAGAGAATCGAACCAACCAAGGCAAATGCCATAAATGTCTGAATATTACCTGAAATCTTGATGCCTTTAATACTTGTAATTGCAAAAATAATTAGTGATAGACTTGCAAATAGAACTTCACCTAAATAAACTTCCCATCCGGCAATTGTATAGAGATATCCTACTTGCAATATTCCAGGAAACATATACCTACCAATTAATCCAAGAGCAGTTGCATTTAAAGGAACAATTGATAAATATGATAATCCTAAAAACCAAGCGCAAATAAAAGCATGAGTTCTACCAAATCCTTTAAAAGCAAATACGAATTCTCCTCCAGCTACAGGAAATTTTTGTATCAGATAACCATAACTAATAGCAATAATAATCATAATCAAAGAACCAATCATCATCCCTATTGCTGAACCTAAAGGACCTGCTGTTTTAAGAAAAAGGTTCCCAGGCATTACAAATGCTCCCCAACCAATAATACTTCCTAATGCTAAGGACCATACATTAAGTGGGCTGAGACTTCTATCTAATTTTGTATTATTATTCATAATTCACTCCCTTTTTTTAAGATTTGATTATTCCATAATATTTATAGAATCTTTTTACTCTTTCGTCAATTAGTAACGGTTGATGAATCTGTAAAATATTTACATCACTATAATTATTTCCTTCAATAATCTGAAAACCATCATTTGTAATAACAACATCCCACCCTATATAATTTAAAAAATTAAGTTTAGAAGCTAATTGAATAAGATCATCTCTTATCTTGTGCCAATTTGGAATTTGTATAGACTCGATAATTTCATTAGTATCAGGATGAGTATGAACCCACTCTATCCTTTTGTTCTTAGAATGATGCAATGCTGCCTGCTGAATAATTCCTGTTTCTATATTTACTTGTGCTGTAAGGCCACCTCTCCACACGTTATCAGCCGGTTCAGTATTTTTACTGCCAAATTTATGAACTGCAATTGGAATGAATACTTCACCTGATTTTGAATCTCTCATTGTAATAACTCTAATAGTATTAATTGTTCCCGGATAAATTTTATCTGAATAATCTGCTTGCTTTAAATATTCACTAATTATATAATTTTCAAAAAATTTAATAAGATCGTTTAAATCTTCTTTTGTATAAAATTTATTATTTACTATAAGACAATTGTTAATATACTGAATTCTGAATATGTTTTTCCCCCCTCCTCCACTCTGTTTCTTAATTATAATGGTTTTTTCTTTTTTAATTAATGAAATTAGAGATTCTAAATTAGATCTGTTTTCACCTAAGTAAATATCACCGTAATAAATCTTCCCATAGGTTTTTGGAGTAATCTTTTCGTCTGATAATACTTTGTCAAAAAGAATTTTATCATCTAAAATTATAGAGTATGGACCATTAATTGTACGCGTTAAGTGTCTTTTAAAATCTGATAAATAATAAGATGGATTATTTTCAGAAAAATTGTAGAGATAGTATTTTTCACTGCTAAACCCTTTGAATAAAATTTTTATTTTTTTTAAAAAAGCTAGGTCTGAATTATAACTTTTTTCTTCTTTTAAAACATATCGTAAGGCTAACATATTGTTTCTTAAGTTTCTAATACTTCTTGAAATTTTACCCATCGTGACTAACCTCAACTTTACTTTCTATTCTTCAACCATGATAATCTTCCATTATCACTTATTTTCTTTGCAGGGACACCGGCAATTGCTATATTTTCCTCAAAAAATGATTTATTAACTACAGCATTGGCTCCGATAGCAATATTTTTTGCAATAGTAACTGGACCCAAAATAACAGCCCCTACTCCTATTACAACCCCATCTTCCAATCTTGGAGTTGCATCATCATTACCTCCTGCAACTATGCTTGTGTTAATATGGATTGAAATGTTTCTCCCAGCCTTTACTTTTCCATTAACTAATATAGGACCTAAATGCATTATCTTTAAACCACATCCAAACGAATTTATTGGAATATGCAACATATATCTATTCTGAAATCGTTTTAATAAAAATTTATAAGTTAATCCCATTACTTTATTCCTAGTATTAAGGTAATATTCAGTCTTTCTTAATAAAATATTATGTCTCCATAAAAAATCATTTTCTTTAATTAAGAATAAAGGATTACTTATATTTCTTCTACCATACCTTTTTGATTCAATTATGAGAAATTGTTTAAGATCTTTTTTAGATTCAATCTTACCTTTTGGATAATTGTTAAGAGTGTCCACTTTTATCAGTCCTCCTATTGGGTAAAACAAGTAATTCTCCTAATTTATAGTCCCATTCATCAGGTGTAAATTTACCCGCACCACTCAAAGGAAAAAATGTTAATTCTCCGAATATTATTTCATCTTTTATATAATAAAAATCAACTCTTACAAACGGGAAATTTCCAGAGAGGTTTTTTGCCAGTTCAATCATCTTACTATATTTTTTGGGTTTATGATGTTTAGCACCTGACATAGGCAGTTCTCTAAGACCATTAAAGGGCATATGATTCCAATTAATATCATAAAAATCAATTGTTTCATTTTTTCCTCTATCCCTAATAACTTGGCAATATATAGGTTCTCCATTAAAGCAAAAGAATTTAAAATCTGTAAGATAGTTATGGTTTTCATCTTCCGATAGATATTTTTCACAAATAATCCTAGGTTTTATGTCTTTATAAACCCATTCACGATTTTGCCAAAAATAATTTTTCTTTAACCAAAGATCCATTTCTTTCTTGACTTCTTTCTCGTTTAATTTATCTTTATTCTTACAAATTATATTAAATCCCGATCCATGTGTTCCTTTTAAAACAAACTGATTAGGAAGGTTTTCAAAAGAAATTTCTTTTGTTGAATTATAGACACCAATAATTTCATTTAGGTATTTCTTTCCGATCTTATTATCCACATAATCTCTCACTAAATATTTATCTGCACATTTAATTGCGAGCGGATCATACCAATATAATTTTAACCACTGCTGTTTATCTGTAAATCTCTTTGGATTCTCAAGGTCTAATTCTCTTCCCAATCTTTTCTCGAAAATATATCTAATTCTTCTTTCATTAGAATAAAAATTTTTTAAATAAACTTGTTTCAAATAGTTTTCCAACATCTTAAACAACACATCACCTCTTAACATAATTACATAGTATTAAATATCCGATTTTGTTAAATTTATTTATTAAAAACTAAAGATATTATAACTGATCTGTATAATAAATAGATAATCATTTTGAAATTTTACTGGTAGTGTCAAATAAATTGTGTGACCTACATTTTAAGATTGTAATTGTTATATCAAATTTTCAACTATTTCCATTCATAACCTCGCATTTTAGAAGAGCTTTCGACCGCCCTATAGATTCGTTAGTATCTTTGAGATCGATAGCTCCTCTAAAATGCGAGGGAAGCAACCAACGGGCGCTAGTTTAGTCCATTAAGATACTTGGGGCTTTGTGAGACCTTCTCTTAATTTCGTCTCGTTAACTGGTCGTTTTTGATCCAAAAGATTTCGAAGTTCAAAGGTAACCTTCCCAAATCCTTTATGAATTCGCTGTCCAAACTTTGCGTTATACTCGCTAATAGAACAATAGACTGTTTTTCCCTAAGTGGCTTCATGGGGAAACTGTTCTTTTATTGTTGTGATCCGCTTTATTTGTTTATTGACGGCTTCTGATAGTTTGTTGGTATAAAAGGATGTCCATATTTCCTTGGGAAAATGCATAAATGAGAAAAGATTCTTTTTTAGTCTCAATTGTTCAGCCAACTTTGGATAAGTCGCTCCCCAGGTCTGGATGAATTCATTGAGTAGTCGAGTGGCTTCTACGATACTACTGGCTTTAGGAACTTTTTTAGTGACGCTAACACTTCTTGACGGTTCTTCAAACGGACTTTCATGGAGACATGTCTCAGTAAGTGTGTCCAACAAGATGGATGAAGAGCCATCGGAAACTCATTAGTCAGGGCCTCCGCTAACCCGGTTAATTCGTCTGAGACAAAAAGTAAAACATTTTCTAGCCCTCTTTGTTTTAAGT